>CAYXEF010000018.1:15827-33884 GCA_964463825.1 uncultured Candidatus Cloacimonadota bacterium
AAGGTGGCGCGGCTCCGGCGGGGATCTATTTCCTGAAGGCTGAGTGTGGTTTACAGAGCCAGTTGAAGCGTGTGCTGAAGATCAGGTAGCCTGTTTCTGACGACTACCCAGGAAATGGGCTTTGGGTTTGGTGGCGCTCAGCGGCAGAGTTTTAGAGTTTTGGCGCGTTTGCCGTTCAGATCAAGGATGTAGATGCCCGGGCTCTGTTCCAGCCCGGAAGCGTCCCTGCCGTCCCAAACACAATCTGCTTCGCTGCCAAAGGTCTGGCGGCTCAGCAACTGTCCCTTGAGGTTGAACACTTTTAAGATCTGTGGACCGGGCTGGTCGCTTTTAACGGTGATCGATCCGCTGAAGGGGTTGGGATGGCAACTCAGAATTGCGGGTGGCTGCAGGTGGTCGTTTGTGGCCGTAAAAGGATTGTAGACCGCGATCAGGGCGTTTTGATTGTATTCGCTGCCGCTGTCGATCGTCCCGCAATTGAGTTCGAAACTACCCCAATGCCAGCCGGCGATGGCGATGTTGCCATTGGGCATGCGGCAGACGGCATAGGGCACTTCCGAGTAGGCACCGCCGGCGGTGACGACGCCGTTGACCTCGTCA
Source organism: uncultured Candidatus Cloacimonadota bacterium (assembly GCA_964463825.1). Classification (GTDB taxonomy): domain Bacteria; phylum Cloacimonadota; class Cloacimonadia; order Cloacimonadales; family Cloacimonadaceae; genus Syntrophosphaera. The sequence goes on from CAYXEF010000018.1 coordinate 16,428, forward strand.
TAGATCGCGATATCGTCGGCTCCCGCGGAAACATAGGCCTGGCCAATAAAGGACGCATTGCCAGCTAGCGTGCCCACCACAACAAGATCCTGGTCATAATGGCAATCCCTGCCGCGGTCGTCCTCCGTGCCGCCATGGACCTGCAGATCCACCCACTGCCCGTTGAGGGCGTCGAACTTCGCCCAGTAGTAATCGCTGCTGCCGTCCACCGTATTAAAGTCGAAAGCGCCGAAGGAACCTGCCCCCGTGAGGCGTCCTGCCACCGCGCCCAATTGAGCGCCGGAGGCTTCCTCCTGGCAGGAAATGCTGATCACTTGCGCGTTGACGGTGGGTAACAACCACTGCGGCGCTCCCTGCGCGTTGTATTTGGCCACGAACACACCATGGCTGGGGAGAGTGAGTCCGTCGAAGTTGCTGCCTCCGGTGGCGGAGCCTGTGGTGTAGGCGTTTCCTTGATTGTCGCAGGCGATCTTGTAGCCGTAATCCACACCCGGTGATCCGCCCTGCCGCGCCCACAGGGGATCGCCGGCGCTGCTCAGGGACACCGTGAAAACATCCGAACCGCCGTAAGAGACGAGGCTTTGCCCGGGGCCAAAATCGAAGGCATCGGCAAACCAGCCGCCCGCAAAGACCTGCCCTCCGTCATTCACCGCCAGTCCGTGCACGATGTCGTTCAGGGAGCCGCCGAAGGAGCGCAGCCACTGCAGGTTGCCAGCTGGATCGAACTTCGCCACGTAGGCGTCCCAGAGACCTTGGGAAACCACGGAATCGCCCTGGCAATACAAGGTTCCGGTGAAATAACCGCCTGCATAGCAATTTCCCAGAGCGTCCACTCCGACTCCCAGGCCCGCAGACTCGGTCACAGAAGCCAGCGTGTGGCACCAGAGCACCGCTCCGTTCGGGTCGAATTTGGCCACGAAGCTGTCTACCAGCCCCAGACAGGGTATGTTTTGTCCGCCAATCAGCAAGTATTCCATGAACTCGCCGGTCACAAAGAGATTGTTTTCGCCGTCCGAGGCGATGTCCCAAATGCGCTCCATGCTTGGTCCGCCAAAGCTTGTGCCCCACATCCAGCGCCCCGCGCAGAACTGGGTTGCCAGCATCAAAGTGAGAATGAAAAGCGTTCGTTTCATGCAAGATTCCTTTTGTCGCACGCGATTCCAGCCCGGAGCTTTCGTCAAGCGGAATGTACAATTCATCCGGATACGCCGTCAGGCTTGCGGCCAGCTTTCGATCTGAGTCGAATTTTGATCAAAGAGAGGAAATATTTCCACAGTATTTGGACCATGCCAGCCGTGTCAGACTTGTGGGAAATCCTCATTGCGCGGGACTTACGGTCATGGGGTGTCTGTTTTTGTTTCCTTTGGGGCCAAGCATGCTTGAGAGGCCCGGCACAGGTGGATCCGCGCAGCCCTGAATTCCTAATCCCTGATCACAAGCACCATCCAGACAGAGAGTGAAACAGGGATATTTCGCTTGACCTGAAAACGGAGTCCGGATATCTTGTAATCAAGTCCACGGGAAGACCAGATGTCCGCTGTTCCTGCAAAGGGACGGAGGAAAGTCCGGACACCACAGGGCGGGATACTTCCTAACGGGAAGCCGCAGTGATGCGGAGCCAGCTCCACAGAAACAAACCGCCGGGCACGCTCCTTTTTAACGGTGCCGTTGAGAGACCGCAGCGTTTTTTGTGCTTTGGCAAGGGTGAAATGGTGGTGTAAGAGACCACCGGAAGCCCCGGTGACGGGGTTTGCCGGGAAAGCCTTATCCGGTGCAATGCCAAATAGGGAAGCCGCTAAGCGTGGCCCGCGCGCGATGGCTTCCGGGTAGGCAGCTTGAGCCCGTTCGTGAGAGCGGACCCAGAGGAATGGACATCAGCCTCCGCTTGGCGGAGGCCACAGAATCCGGCTTATCGTCTTCCCGCGGGCTGTTTTCTTGGGTTGCGGCAGAGGCAGAATTTCCTTGACAAATCCCGATTGTTTAAAGAAATAGGGTTGCAGTAGCTATTCCGGAAATACGGATGTGAGAAAGTCAGAATACGAGGTTAAACGAGATGTGGCTCAAGAAAGTCTATTATTTCACCCGGCAGATGCTGGCGATCGGCGTCTATTTCGCCGAAGCCTTCCTGATCCGCAGCTTTTACCGTGATCCGGTGCGCCGCCGCCGGCTGGAGATCAAAAACACCACCCGCACCTGCCGGCGCCTGCTGTCGGGCTTTAAAGTGGATCTGCGCTTGAAAAACCCGGAGCGCCTCAAGCAACTGCGCGATCAGCAATATCTGCTGGTGGGCAATCACTCCGCCTATCTGGATATCTTTCTGCTCGGCGCATTGGAAAACTTCGTCTTCATCACCTCGGTGGACATGAGCGAAACCCCGGTGTTGGGCGATATCATCCGCTCCGCCGGCTGCCTTTACACCAACCGTAAACAGAAGATATCGCTGCCGCAGGAGATCAAGCGCTTCACGGAGACGCTGCGCAAGGGCTTCAAAGTGGTGCTGTTCCCGGAGGAGCAAGGTACCGACGGCTCCAACGTCAAGGCTTTCCGCAAGTCCCTGTTCCAGGTGGCCGTGGACGCCGCCTGCACCGTCCTGCCTGTCTGCATCCGCTATCTGCGCCTGGACGGCAAACCCATCAACGCGGATAGCCGCAAACTGGTCTGCTGGTACACGGGCATCAATTTCGTCAAACATTACTGGAATTTGCTGGCCCGCCGCGTCGAAGCCGAGATCTGTTTCCTCGATCCCGTGCCGCACGATCCCGGACGTAACCGCGGGGAACTTTCCGAACTCGTCTACCACAGTGTCAGCGACGCTTTCCACGCCTACGACGCCCAACCTTCCTGAATCCGCGCAAGCAAGGAGTTATCATGGCCAATAAGAACGACCGCCTGCAACTCGGCAAAGTGAACTTCATCCTTCTGGCGGTGGCGGCGGTGCTGCTGATCGCCGGATATGTCATCATGTCCCTCAACGAGATCGCCGTTTCGCCTTTGCTCCTGGCCGCGGTCTATGTGCTGATCATACCCCTGGCCCTGCTTTATAAAGCCAAACCCAAGGATTGAGTTTGAACCTGCTCACCCAGGAGACGGCCGCCAAACTGCAGCGCTACCAGCTCCTGGCCCGGACCATCGTGGAGGGTTTTTTGGTCGGGCTGCATAAATCCCCCTATCACGGCTTCAGTGTCGAGTTCTCCGACCACCGCGAATACAACAGTGGCGACCCCATTAAAAACATCGACTGGAAAATCGTCGCCAAAACCGAGCGCTACTACGTCAAACGCTTCGAGGAAGAGACCAACCTCCGCTGCTACATCCTGCTCGACCACAGCCGTTCCATGTTTTACGCCTCCGGCGAAAGCAGCAAGATCGATTACGCCTGCCGCCTCGCCGCAGCTCTGGCCTGGCTGATGATCGGACAAAAGGACGCCGTGGGGCTGATCACCTTCAATTCCCAAATCACGCAACTATTGCCGCCCCGCGCCTATCGCGGCTATCTGCCGCAACTCTTCAGGGTGCTGGCGGATCTCGAACCCCGCGATTCCACGCGCCTGCCGGCAAATCTGCACAAAGCCGCCGCATCCATCCGCAAACGCAGCCTGATCATCGTAATCTCGGACCTGCTGGATGATCCCGCCCCCGTCATCGACGCCCTCAAACACTTCCGTGCCCAGCACCACGAAGTGCTCGTTTTCCACATCACGGACCGGCAGGAAGACAACTTCCGCTTCCGTGCCGAAACCGAGTTCGAGGACAGCGAAACCGGGGAGCGCCTGACAGTCAACCCCTGGCAGATCAGAAACCAATACCTCACCGGCTACGGCGCTCATATCCAGACCCTCAAATCCGGCTGCCACCAATACCAGATCGAATACAACCCCGTCAGCACCGCCACACCCATCGACGACCTGCTCCTTAAATACCTCCTGATGCGCAAAAAGGGCTGAGGTCAGGGTCATATATGCCTGAAGCGCACTTCGCCTTAAAAAACAAGCAATTTGGACGTTGGAGGACAGTTCCGTGAAGAACATCCGTGCCATGGACATCCGCGCCGCCCTCTGCGACGCCGTGGGAGAGATCTTCTGCCAACCCCATTCCCAATCCCTGGAATTGCTCAGACAGGCTTTGGAGCGTGAGTCGTACGAGACGGCACGGGACATGCTGTCAGCTCTGATCGAAAATGCAGAACTTGCTGCGCGAGAACGAATTCCGGCCTGCCAGGATACGGGCTTGCTGATCGTTTTCGCCGAACTGGGGACCGATGTTTTGATCACGGGCGGGACTCTGCGTGAAATTCTGGATGAGGCCGCGCGAGCGGCCTGGAAACAGTTTTGGCTGCGCGATTCCCTCAATCCCCGGCCGGTCTTGGGGCCAGGCGCAGATGGTTTCCCGAACTCTGTATCCAGCCACCTCATTCTGCACTTGGATCAGGTTCCGGGCGATGCCCTAACCCTGCACGTGGCGCTTAAAGGCGGCGGCGCGGAGAACTGCAGCGCTCTGCGCATGTTTTTGCCGACAGCCGCGCAGTGCGAGATCGAAGACTTCATTGTACACACTGTGACCAGCGCCGACGGCAGGCCCTGCCCTCCGGTCAGCGTGGGTGTGGGCATCGGCGGCAACTTCGAGACCTGCGCCATCCTGGCCAAGCAGGCGCTGTTTCTGCCCCGCGACCCCGGGGACGAGGTCCCCCGGATCAGGGACTGGGAGCAGAGCATTTTGGACAGGATCAACCGGGAGGGTTCAGGCGTCCAAGGCATGGGGGGACAAACCACTGCGCTGGCGGTCAGGATCTTAATCCGGTCCTGCCACATTGCTTCGCTGCCTGTGGCAGTAAATCTGGACTGCCATTGCCACCGTCATACCACGCGAGTGCTCTGATGTTTCATGTGAAACATATGCCAAGGTACATCATCTGAATATGCAAATCCATCACCTCACCCTACCCTTGGATGCCAGTATCCGGAAGACACTGTCCCGGGGCGACAAGGTACTGTTCAGCGGTACGCTCTACACCGCACGCGACCGAACGCACCAGCTTTTGATCGATCTGCTAACCCAGGGTCAGCAACTACCGCTTGACTTCTCAGCTGCAGCACTCTTCTACTGCGGCCCGTCGCCCACCCCTCCGGGCAGGATTTGCGGTGCCATCGGACCCACCACCTCGGCGCGCATGGATCCCTTCACCCCTGCTCTGCTGCAGGCGGGGCTGAGAGTGATGATCGGCAAGGGACCCCGCTCTGTGGAAGTAGAGCGGGCAATCCGGGAATACGAAGCGCTGTATCTGGTCTGCGTGGGAGGCATCTCCGCACTGCTCAGCCAAACTGTGGTTTCATGTGAAACATATCTCTGGCCGGAACTGGGCAGCGAGGCTGTGCACAAACTTGTGGTGCGCAACCTGCCTTGCTATGTCTCCATCGTTTGAAGCCAGCCGCTTCTCCCAGTCTTGGGCGAGATCAAACGCAGCCCATCCCGCTGAAATGCGGAGTGGGTACCTATACGGCTATACTAGTTCAGAATCATTCCCCAACAGCGCATTAAAAGCCGGATGGAGCGGCAGTTCAAACATAGCAAGACACACAGATCAAACGGATTTTGCCACATACTTAGGACCGGTGTCAATCCAGCGCCCGAATCCTGAAGAACTTGCGGGGGCTGTCCAAATCGACCGGTAAGGGTGAGTTGTATTGCACGGTCAGGGGCAGAAATTCCGCAGAGGGCTCAGCACACCATTCGATGAGATAATCGTTGGCATGGACAGATTCCTCCCAATATAGCAGAGCCTGGCTACCGTCGTGGTCGAAGCCAGAGATGAGGGGAACACCCGGCACAGGCAGTCCGGTGACCACTCGCACATTGTCAAGGGCCGCGGGAGGCTGATCACCGCCTCCGGGATCGTTTTGCCAGCTGAAGACTATGCGCTTGTCCAATCCCGCGAGATCAAAGGAAAAGGGAATCGTTACCAGCTGCCAGTCGGGAGAGGAACCATACATCTGCCCCAGTTGCTGGCCTCCAGCCGGTTGACCAGGAAGCGGCATTTCCCAACACTCAAGCAGGCTGACACTCAGGAAGTCCGAGCCGGATTCGCCCATGCCGCGCCATTCGAAGCGCAGACGGACATCGCTCATATCGTCAGGGAAGCGCAGGTCGAACCAGAGATGCGCGTAACCGGGCTGCGTTGTTTCATACTGATGACTTGTTCCATCATCGCTGATATAGGCGGAATGAGAATTGCGCCAGGCCGTTGCATCGCCCGTGACCCAACCATTGATCTGATCGCCGTTGGCCACCCGGCAATGCTTGAACCCAAGCTCAAAGTCCAGCAGGAAGGGCGGCGAAAGCGGTGCCGCGGGCCCCACAGTCCAGAGCGAGAATTGCCGCGCGCTGATCCCGATACTGCGCGGCACCTGCATTGAGACATCAGTGGGGTCGCCGAGTTGTTCCCACCAGTCATCATTCTGACGGTAGACATAGGCCGGAGTTTGGTGGCTGAAGGGAATTCCGTTGTCCGCCTCAGGCAGCCATAAGAAGTGGATCTGCACCACGCCTGTAAAATCACCCTGCAAGTTCCAACTTCGCTGAATGCTGTTTACAGAGTTAATCTGTTGCGCAACAGGTAGATGGCTGAACGCAAAACCGGTGATCAGGGGGCCTGGCTCGATCTGCAGTCCGGCTGGCGGGGCATAGATTCCCATATTGCCGATATCGATCTGTACCTGACCGAAAAGCTGTCCCTGGCCGTCGATCACGGTCCCCGGTGCACAGACAAGTTGATGGGCCGTGATGTCGAAAATGCAACCCGGCATGAGTTGCAGACGTTGACCCAGATAGACATCGCTGCCCGCGGTAACGGTTGTGTCCAGGCCCATGATAATGATCTGCGCGATGTATCCAGGCTGTCCGGGCAATTCAAATCCCGTGAGGTTGCTTTGCAGATAATGCACACGGATATTGCCGCCCAGGGTGAGCGGGCCGGACAACCAACCAGCCTGGCGGACAATAAGGCTGCCCGCTCCGAGACTGAGCGACCCTCCTGGAGATGCGGCGCCGTTGACCAGAAAGAGCCCGCTCTGTAGAAAAACAGGCTCTGTCATGAGACAGCCTCCGCTGAGGTCACATGAGAGGTTGCCAATGCTGGCAGGCGGCAATTGCCAGGGTTGTACATTATCAGCGGTCAAAATGAGCGTGGAACTGGGCGATCCGGCCAGTGAGCCGGCATTGGGAACGATCGTTCCGCCCATAAAACCGCCGCTGATTGTGAGGGAGTAATCGGCCAGATTGAGAATTCCCGCTTGCAGGCCGATCTCACTCACCTGCAGCGAGCCGGACAGATTGACGCTGATTGGGCACATTTGTTTGTAGCGCAATAGATTAAGTGATGGTATCGTGGCTGCGGTCACTGTGGGCGTGAGGGTCAGTTGGGCTTGAGGCCCGCCGCTGAGGGAGCCGCCGCTGTGGATCAGACTGCCCGATACGGTCAGTGTCTGCGCTCCGAGCGCCAGGGTCCCGGCAGCCAAACTGAGATTGCCCACGCTCGTTGTTCCACCCAAAGTGCAGGAACGGCCACTCCGGTTCATGATCAGAGCGCCGGTGCTCAGGGCGGGCAGGTTGAGATCCACGCTTCCGCTTTGGACCGAGAGGGTGGAGCCGGAGTTTGTGCTCAGGATTCCGGAGGTGATATTCAGCGCCCCGTGGAAGGTGAGGATGTGGGATCCGACATTGAGGCTGCCGCTGTACAGATTGATGGTGGTGGCGGCCAGATTGCCCAGCAGGCTGCAGCCGTTGGGCCGGTCGAGCGTTAATTGGCTGAGCAGGCTGAGCGTGGCAGGCAAACTGAGAGCAGTAGAGGTGCCGGCGACGAGCAATCCCGCGGCGGAGCCCCCGGATAAAGCTCCGCCACCGTTGATCTGGCCATACAGGGTCAGGGTCTGGCTGGCCAGGGCGAAGGTTCCAAGGTTGAGATTGAGAGTGCTAACGCTTGAGGGAGCAATCATTTGGCATCCATTGGCGCGGTTGAGTGTGATCGTCGCCAGATTGCAGGCGGGCAGCTGCAATTGCGATGAACTGCCGGCAATGAGCAGGATGCCCTGTCCCTGAATGATTTGACTGGCGCTAAGCTGGCCGTTTAAGGTGAGTGTGGCGCCGGAATTGATGTCCAGGATGGCCCCGGCGGTCAATTGTGTGGCGATGCTGGCATTGGCGGCCAGGTTCTTGGTGCCGCCGTTCAGGATCACGGTGCGGTAATCCGCGCGTCCGGTCACGCTCTGGGTGGCTGTGGCGGTGTATTCGATGGTGGAATTGGTACCGAGGTTGACGCCGGGGTTGAAAACGGAGGGGATGGTGGTGCTGGCGGAGCCGGTCAGGCCGTTGATATTGGCGGTTTTTAGGGTGCCGTTGATGTGAAGCGTGAAGTTGGAGGCCAGCGGTTTGATCTGATAAATGCCGGCGTTGAGGGTGCCGTAGATGATCATCATCATGTATTGATCAAAGGGAACGAGGTTGGAGAGGGTATAGGATGCTCCGTTCTGGACGTAGATCTGGTGCCGCGCCTGTTCAGAATTGCTGACATCGCCCAGGCCGAGATTTTTGCCGCTGCCCGTCAAATAGTATGTGGGATAGCCGATGTCGACGCGGTTGACGGCGTAGTATGAGCCTCCGGTTTTGGTGAAACTGCCGCCGACATAATAGGAGTTGTAAGGCAGATCGCCGGAATTGCGGAAAGTGGCGTAAAAGAAACCGCCGCTGAGGCTGAGGTTGCCACCGATGTTGTAGATGCAACTGCCGGAGCCTTCCGAGCCGAGGAAGTAACCTCCGGCGACGGTGACATTGCCGCTGATATTGTAGGTGACGCTGGCGGAACCTTCAGAACCGTAGAAATAGCCGTTTCCCTCCACGCGGATGCTGGCGATGCTGAGTGTTTGGTTCTCCGTCAGCCCGCCGCTGAAAATGCCGCCACCGGTGACCTTCAACTCGCCTTTCACCTCGAAACCAGCCGTGGAACCCCGACAATCGGCCTCACCGCTTTGCACGACAAGGTTGCCATAGGAGACATTGTCATTGAAATTGACGCCGGAATTGTTGAGAATGAAATTGCTGGCAGGCTCCAAAACGCCATTTCCGCCCCAGCCAAGATTGCTGTAGGTGGTGTGGGTGACCTCGTAAGTGCCGCCGTTCTGCACGGTGCCGGTGATCTGGTGATTGTAGGCCCCGGTGGTGATCCTACCGCCGTTTTGCACCACCACGTGGGAGTTTGTCCCGCTGACCGTCCATTGGGCCGAGGCGGTCATATTGTGCCCGTTTTGCACAAGGAAGCGGTTGTTGGGATTGGTAAAGCTGGGTGGATAGTTGCCCGAGCCGTCCCGCCAGCTGGTGAGCAGGTTGACATTGAGGCTGCCTTGGGAATAATAGTCGGTTGCCGCGAGGGCAGATAACGCGAAGAGAATAACAAACAGAACTGGCAAACTACGCATCGGTCACCCCTTGTGTCAGATGTCTGGGGGACAAACTAAAACATACCGCACTAACCGTCAAGAAAAAATTGATCTAATGCGCGGAATGCCGTTATTATTTCCTCCCTGAATCAGCTGCGGCCGGTTCAAGGTATGCCATTGCCGGAGTTCTGTTGTCTTGCCCCTGGCCGACAGGAGTGGCACAGGGGAGAGACAGGAGAGGTCCAGCGGGGACGCGCCAGGGGGCTGGCATTGTTTGACCTGAATTTAATGATGTATCTCATTACAGGCTGTCTATGATCTGCATAAAGGTCAAACACCGAAATTCCTATAATTGGTCAGTCAACCAGCCATGGCAACATGATCTTGCCGTCATGCCGGACTCCACACCGAAATCGGAGCCGTCAGGCGTTTTGCGGAGTGCAGGGATTTTTTGCTTGACGAAAAGCGCCCCTTGTTTTCGCGTGTTAAGTTATGAGAGTTTGGCAACTTATATCAGCCGGACCCCCGATTTAACAGAAAATTGCCATAAGAATAACCCTAACAAGGAGATGTTATGAGAGTTAAACTGAACCAACTGCTGCTCCTGACCTTGTTTTCCGTCTTGGCGCTGAGCGCCGGAGCTCTGGTGAGCGAGTATTCGTTTGCCAGCACCACCGGCACCTACACCGAGATCACCGGAGGCACCGTCCTGGGCACATCCGCGAATGACGACGAGAGTTTTAACGCCATTCCGCTTGGTTTCACCTTCACCTACAACGGCGTTGCCTACACCGAAATCAGCGTGCAGACCGACGCTTTCGTGGCTTTTGGCCCCAGCGTGCTGAACAGCACTCTGGCCATCAGCAGCGCCACCGGCACCAACAACGTGGCCGCCGCCCTCAACCGTGATTTGATGAGCCGCGCGGACGGCGAACTGAGTTACCTGCTGACCGGCACCGCCCCCGACCGGGTTTTCATCATCCAATGGAAGAACTACCGCCGTATTCCCACTTCCGCGGCCAATGACATTTTCAACTTCCAGATCCAAATCCAGGAAAACGGCAACAAAGTCGTCTTCGCCTACGGTCCCTTCACCGTGATTAACGTCACCACCGCCGCCACCGTCCAGGTGGGCCTGCGTGGCGATGCCAACACGGATTTCAACAACCGCACCACCACCACGGACTGGACCGCCACCACGGCCGGCACCGCCAACAACGCCAACTGCCGCCTGAACGATGTCGTGTTCCCGCCCAATGGTCTCATGTTCACCTTCACACCCGCCCAAACGGGTACTCCGCCCCTGCCGGCCCAAAACCCGAATCCCGCCAATAACGCTATCAACGTGCCTATCGGTGCCAACCTAAGCTGGTCCAGCGGCGGCGGTACCGTCACCGGCTACCGGGTCTATTTCGGCACCGACAATCCGCCCACCAACCTGGTCAACGGCACCACCCAGACCGGCACCAGCTACGACCATCCCACAAACCTGGTCTACAACACAGTTTATTACTGGCAGATCGTTCCCTACAACACCGATGGCGACGCAGTCGGATGCCCGGTCTGGCAATTTACCACCCTGGCCGATCCAACTATCACGACCTTCCCCTACAACCAAAACTTCGACACGGTGACTCCACCCGCCCTGCCGCTCGGCTGGACCACCATCAACGCCAATAACGACGCCTACACCTGGGAAACATTTGTCGGCAACGCGGATACCGAGCCCAATTCCGCGCGCATCCGTTACAACTCCACCCTGGCCATGAATGACTGGCTGATCATGCCACCCCTGCAACTCACCGGCGGCGAGAATTACATGCTCAGCTTCGCTTACCGCGCCAACAGCTCCACCTATCCCGAGGCCCTCAAGGTTGCCTGGGGAACCGCCCCCGATCCTGCTTCGCTGACCAATGTCCTGTTCAATAACAGCGGCATTACCAACGTCACCTACGAACAGGCCAGCGCGTTGTTCACACCAGCCACCAACGGTACTTACTACCTCGGCTTCCAGGGCTACAGCGCGGCCAACATGTTCTACCTCTATCTGGACACCGTGTCCCTGGCCCTGATCACCGAAACCTTGGATCCGCCCACAAATCTGGCAGCGGAGGTGATTAACGGCAACACTGCACACCTTACCTGGAACGCCCCCGGCGGAACCAATCCCGGTGAATTCAGCGACGGCTTTGAGACCTATACGGACTTTGCCCTCACTTTCGATCCCTGGGTGACCGTCGATGTCGACCAAAGCACAACCTACGGCATGACCGGTTACACCTGGCTCAACTCTTATGCCGCCCAAGCCTACATGGTCTTCAATCCGACCGCCACCACTCCGCCGATTGCAACGCTTACCGCCCACGGCGGCAATAAAATGGCGGCCTGCTTTGCCAGCACCACCCCGCCCAACAACGACTGGCTGATCTCTCCGCTGGTCACTCCGGCCGCGGGAGACTTCCTGAGTTTCTTCGCCAAGTCCTACACCTCCCAATACGGCTTGGAGCGTTTCAAGGTCGGCGTTTCCACCGGCGGCACCGCTCCCGCGGATTTCACAATCATCAGCGGAACCAACTTCATTCAGGCTCCCGTGGATTGGACACTCTACAGCTATGACCTCACGGCCTATGCCGGACAGCAGATCCGCTTCGGCATCCAATGCGTGTCCAACGACGCCTTCATCTTCTTTGTGGATGATGTGGCAGTCGGACCCGTTCCCGTTCCCGCCTCCGCCGTCGCCAGCCTGCCTCAGGCTCCCGCCATCACGCGCAACGTGGGCATTCCCGTGCTGGGACCTCAGGAACCCGCCACCCGCGAACTCTTCGGCTACAAAGTCTATCGCGACGGCGCTCTGATCGCCACTCTGAACAACCCGGCCACACTGTCCTACGATGATCCCGGCCTGGCCATCGGTACTTACAGCTACACCGTCACTGCTTATTACACCACTGGCGAATCCGTGCCCGCCGGCCCGGTCAGCGTGACCATCACCCCGCCCAACGATCCGCCTTTGAACCTCACCGCCACGGTCGCCGGAAATGACGTAACCCTGGATTGGGACAGCCCGGAAGCCCCGCCCACCGGAACCTGGATCACCTGGTGCAACGACGTGCTGGGCAATTCCATCGGCACCAACGCCGCCGCGGTCTTTGAGGTGGCGCATCGCTGGGATCAGACTGACCTCGCACCCCACGCGGGCGGCACCATCACCCAGATGAAATTCGTGCCTTCCTATCTTAACTGCGTCTACACCATGAAGATCTACACTGGCGGCACTCCCACCAGCGCCGGCACCCTGGTCTCTTCCCAGGTCGTTCCGACCTTCACCGAGGACGATTGGAACCTCGTGGTGCTCAACACTCCCGTGCCCGTGCCCACCACCGGAAACCTCTATGTCGGCTACGAAGTCAACACCCAGGGCGGTTATCCCGCCGGTTGCGACGCTGGCCCGCAGATCGAAGGCAAGGGCAACATGATGTATTGGCAAAACTCCTGGCAGACCCTCACGCAGATCGCGCCCACCCTCACCTACAACTGGCTGATTCAGGCCTTCGTGCAGACCGGCGCTGCGATGAAGGCAGTGGAACTCACCCCGATCGCGCAAAACCGTCCCATCTTCTACAGCAAGGCCCCGCTGGGACTGGAAACCGTTGCCATCAGCCGCGAGGAACGCCCCGTCACCGGCTTCAAGGTCTATCGTGACGGCGTGCTGATCATGACCATCAACGATCCGATGGTTACGGAATATGTCGATATGGACCTGCCCAACGGTACTTATGTCTATGGCGTGACCGCCACCCACACAACCGGCGAATCCGTTCCCGCCACCGTCACCGCCATCGTCAATGTCATTTTGGCTCCCGCCTTCTTCACTGAAGATTTCGAAGCCTATGACAACTTCGTGAACCTGTTCGCGCCCTGGACCCTGCTGGATGTGGATCTTTCCGCCACCTACGGCTTCTCCGGAGTGGATTTCCCCGGTTCCGAAGCGCCCATGGCCTACATCATCTTCAATCCCTCCGCCACCACGCCGCCCATCACCGGACAGAATCCCCACAGTGGTGCCAAGATGGCCGCCTCCTTTGCCGCCACCACGCCTCCCAACAACGACTGGATGATCGCGCCCCGCGTGCATTTGGGCACCAACAGCGCCATCAAGTTCTATGCCAAATCCCACACCGCGCAATACGGCCTGGAACGCTTCCGCGTGGGTATCTCCACCCTGCCGACCATCATCCCGCAAGGCTTCCAGTACGTCTCCGGTCCGGATTATGTCGAGGCTCCTGTAAACTGGGCCGAGTATCTCTACGACCTTTCCGCCTATGACGGCCAGAATGTCTGGATCGGCATCCGCTGCGTATCCAACGACGCCTTCGTCTTCTACGTGGACGATTTCACCATCCACAGCGTTGACGGCTATGTCGTCAGCAACGACGATCCCGGCGTCCCGGCCCTTGTCACGGAGCTGAGCGGCAACTATCCCAACCCCTTCAACCCCAGTACCACCATCTCCTTCAGCGTCAAGGAAGCCCTGCCCGTCAGCATCGGCATCTACAACCTGAAAGGCCAGTTGGTGAGAACCCTTGTCAACGAGGATAAGGCCGCCGGCAGCCACAGCGTCAGCTGGGACGGCCGCGACAACAACGGCAGCCCTGTCTCCAGCGGCGTCTATTTCTACAAGATGCACGCCGGCAAGTACAGCAGCACCAAAAAGATGATCCTGATGAAATAGATCAGAGAACAAAATCCGGGAGTATCCCTGTACTCCTCACCCCCGGTTTCGGCCGGGGGTTTTTGTATTCCGTTTTCGCCCCAAGGGTGACTGGCACGCGTCCCGCCGATATCCCGCCGACTTCCCCCCGGTTCGGCGGGAATCGGGGACAAAGTGGGCAAGATGTAGGCGATCCAGGCTCCGGGGCCGATTCCGGGGCGGACTCGGTCTGAACGTGGGGATCCGCATTACCGATTGATGAACCAGTATGCGGATATGTGGGACAGTAGATCCAACTGAATGCAGGGCAACGAATTGTGGTCCGAGGCTCCAAGACGCTTGACGTGATTTGTTATAGCCAGTGAACATTTTTTGGTTGACAGATTTACCAAACCCTATGGTATGTAATTTAACAACTTACTGGAGCACATCATGCATAAATCCATCGCCGTTCTCATCGGTTTGGTCGTTCTAGGGGGTGTCCTGCTGGCCGACGCGCCGCTCAAACAGAGCGGAGCCAGACCTCTCTATGCCCCGGACCTGATCAAGGTCAAATTAACCGCTGAGGCGGACGCGCGGGCCGCGCTGCCGCAAGAACTTTACGCTGCCACGGACAGATTCGGCCTAAACGAACTGGACCAATTGATGAGTGTCAACGGCGGCATCAAAGTTATCCGTGCCCATCGCCAGGTCAAAGACACGCTTTGGTCGCAGCGCCAGGGTTGGGACCGTTGGTTCCTGATCCAGTTGGACGGCCGCATGAGTGTCGATGATGCGCTCAAATCCTTCAAGGCCAACCGCTACATTGAAATCGCCACGCCAGAATATCTCGCTTACACCACAGCTGTCCCCAACGACACCTATTACGCCAACAATTGGGGTCATAACAATACCGCCCAGCTGCCTGTCTATCAAAGCGGGGGCCATACCGGAGCGGGGGTCGGCACGGTCGGCTTCGACTCCGATGCCCAACTGGCTTGGGATCAATCCCAGGGCTATGGTTCCGCATCCATAATCGTTGCCATAATCGATACCGGTGTCGATACCGCGCACCCGGATCTGAGGCTGGTCGCGGGCTACGACTACGGCGACAACGACAGCAATCCCATGGATAACAGCGCCGATCCGGGCCATGGCACCGCCTGCTCCGGAGTGGCGGCAGCGCGGGCCAACAATGCTCTGGGCATCACCGGCATTGCCGGCGGCTGCAGCGTGATGCCGCTTAAAGTGGCGAATTCAGCTGGAGATATGTATTTTACCGCCATTGAGAATGCGATTACCCACGCTGCGGATTATAATGCTCACATCATCAGCATGAGCCTGGGCGCCCAAGGTTATGGGGAAGGATCTGTACCGTCCACCGATGCGGCTCTCTACTATGCCTACAACGCAGGAGTGGCGATCTTCGCTGCCACAGCCAACGCCAACACCTCGACCCTGGCCTATCCCTCCAACCACACAGCCGTGATCAGCGTCGGCGCTGCCAGTCCCTGCGGCCAGCGCAAATCGGACACTTCCTGCGACGGTGAATACTGGTGGGGTTCAAACTACGGGACCGCTGTCCAGGATGCCAAAGAAGCAGTGGATATCATGGCCCCGACCATTCTTCCGGCCACCGATATTTCCGGTACTGGGGGCTATTCCACCACTGACTACTATATGTGGTTTAACGGCACTTCCTGCGCCACGCCTTATGCAGCGGGCGTCGCAGCCTTGGTCTTGTCCAAGGATCCCAGTCTGACGCCTGCGCAGTTGCGGACTGCACTGGTTAACAGCGCCACAGACATGACCTATGACGGCGGCGCTGGCTGGGACCGTTACACCGGCTACGGCATGGTGAACGCCAATGCGGCGCTCAATCTGCTGAATCCAACCCTGCCTGTCTGCCAGATCACGGCACCGGTCAACGGCTCCACCCATGACCTGAACAGCACGATCAGCGTTGCGGCCACAGCTTCCGATCCAAATGGCTACATCGTCAGCGTGGCCTTTTATGTAGACAATGTCCTCAAAAACACCGACTCCAGTTCACCCTATGCCTGGAATTGGAACACCACTGGCTACAGCGCGGGATCTCACGAGATCAAAGCCATCGCGACCGACAACAGCAGCAACACCGCCACCAGCACCGTGAATGTGACTTTGCTGGCTCCGGCGGACGAGGGTTTCGAGAGTGGGAATTTCTCTCTTTATCCCTGGACTCAGAGTGGTAATCTACCCTGGGTGGTTCAGGGCGTGGACAAGTACTCCGGTGTCTATGCCGCTAAGTCGGGAGCCATAACTCATAACCAGATCTCCACCATGAGTGTCACACTCAATATCACCGCCTCAGGAAATGTTAGTTTCTTCCAGAAGGTATCCTCCGAAGCCAGTTGGGACTATCTCAACTTCTACATTGACGATGTGCAGCAGGGTGCCTGGTCCGGAATTGGCAACTGGACCCAACAGTCATATGCCGTCAGTAGCGGAACCCGCACTTTTAAATGGACCTATTCCAAGGACAGCAGCGTGAGTTCGGGCTCAGATTGCGCCTATGTGGATCACATCGTCTTTCCGCCCCATACTGTGCCATCCGTGTATAATCCTCCGCAAAACCCGGCTGCAAACGCCGGTAACGGAGTTGTCAATCTCACCTGGCAGGCTCCGGCCAGCGGCAACCCCACTGGATACAAGATATTCAAGAACAGCGCTCTGCTGACCACGGTGACCGGCCTGAGCTATGATGATTACGCCGTAATCAACGGCACGACCTACTCCTACTATCTGACCGCGGTGTATGCCGGCGGGGAATCCGACCCCACCTCAACTGTGCAGGCGACTCCAAACTCATTAATCAGTGTCAACATCGGAAGTGGAACATCTAACACGGCATCGAACTCAGGTTGCCCCATCAACATCAATCGCCGCAGCCTCCACGGTCAGTCTGTGTATACTGCTGCTGAGTTAAACGCAGCTGGTGTCTGGGGACCGATTGAGATTACACAAGTGGGGTTCTATGTAAACTCTGCACCCACGCTTGCTCTGCCAAGTTTCATCATCCGTATGAAACATACAACAGCCGCCAATGTGAGTAGCTGGCAAACCAGCACGGATATGGTAACGGTCTACAGCAATGTTTCTTACATGCCCACAGCAGGCGGATACGACTTGTTGACTCTGACGACGCCGTTCACTTGGAATGGCACGGACAACCTTGTCATCGATACCGCTTTCAACATGGTTGGTAGCTCATCGTCAACCGGAACGGTTAGGTATAGCAGTGTTACTAGCGGTTATCGCTACGTAAGAAGTAATACAGCAGATCAAACCACAGTGTTTTCG
>CAYXEF010000019.1:0-6955 GCA_964463825.1 uncultured Candidatus Cloacimonadota bacterium
GGCAAAGCCCAGCATTACGCCCAGAACCGCCAAATGGCCGTGCTTGCCGCTTTGGGATTCGGGGATGACATCCTCGGCCACCACGTAGATCATGGCTCCGGCGGCAAAGGACAGGACCCAGGGGAGCAGGGGGCGCGCGGTCAGGACCATCGCGGCTCCCAGCAAGCCGCCAAAAGGCTCGACCATGCCGGAAAACTGGCCCCAGAAGAAGCTTTTACCCGGCGACATGCCTTCCTTGCGCAGGGGGATGGAAACCGCGGCGCCCTCTGGCAGATTCTGGATGCCGATGCCCAGGGCGAGCGCCATGGCGCCGGCCAGGGACGCGGAATCCAGTCCGTAGGCCACCGCGCCGAAAGCCACTCCGACAGCCAGGCCCTCGGGAAAATTGTGCAGGGTCATCGCCAGAAAGAACAGGGTGGACTTGCCCCAGGGGGTGCGCAGGCCCTCCCGGTCCTTCATATCGTGGCCCACATGCAGATGCGGCAGCATGAGATCGACCAAACGCAGGAAAAAACCGCCGGCCAAAAAACCGATGACCACGGGCAACAGGGCTCCCCGGCTCATTTCCAGCGCGGGATTGAGCAGGGACCAGAAACTGGCGGCGATCATCACGCCCGCGGCGAAGCCCAGCATGGTTTCCAGCGCCCAGGGCTTGATGGTCTTGAAAAAGAGCACGAAGCTGGAGCCCAGGGCGGTCATGAACCAGGTGAAGAGCGTGCCCAGCAACGCCAGCAGGACAGGATTCAGTGATGTGTGCAGCATCTTCAGGAATAGAATTTTTCGATGGCGTCCAGCATCTGCTGCACCGCGGCGGCTGTATCGTCCACGGCCAGAGTGCGCTTGTCGCCGTTGTCGAAGGTGACCACGACGTTGCCCAGAGCGCGGGTAATCTCGCGGATCTTGGGCAGCACGAGGTAGCACTTGCCCAGATGCTCGTCGTCATAGGTGAACACGGCTTTCATGGCGGATCTCCTTGTTGGCGGGGTGAAATCGGATTGCGGCAGGGATTCAGCGCTTGAGGGTGCAGGACTGGCTGTAGCGCTCACCCGGCCGCAGAAATTCGGCTGTTTCGGGGTCGAATTCGATCAGGGTGTAGTCCGGATCATCGGCCCCGTGGAAGTATTCGTCGAAGAAGAAACAGGCTTCGGCCGCCTCGGCTTTGAGGCCGGGATTATTGACCAGCCAGGCGGTCCCGGCCAGACGGATGTAGCCGGTGTGGCCGTCCTCGGAAAGCGGCACGCAGACCTCCACCCATTTGTTGCTGGCGATCTGCGCGACTTTGGCGTCCCCGCTGTAGGTGGCAAAGAAATAGCGGTCCACCAGCTGGAACAGGACCAGCGGGCGCACCCGGGGCTGTTTCTTGTCCAGCGTGGCCAGATAGACGTACTGGTTTTGCCGGATCCAGCTCATGATCTCCTGCCGCAAAGCGGATTCCGAGGCGCGGGACATCGTTCTGCCTTATTCGGGGAAGCTCACTCCGTTGACCAGGGCCTGGTTCTCGGCCAGCGGATTGTCGCTTTTGTCGCGGGGCAGTTTTTCGATCGTGTGCACAACGTCCATGCCGGATATAACCTTGCCGAAAACGGTGTGTTTGCCGTCCAGATGCGGCGTGCCGGGCTTGCGGGTGACGATGAAAAACTGCGAGCCGTTGGTGTTGGGGCCGGAATTGGCCATGCAGATATAGGAATAGAGCACGGGGCTCTTCAGGATCTGCGTGTAGAGCGGATCGCGCAGGCCGGTGCGGTCCTGATACCATTCCACGGTCTTGCCGAAAATCGGGGTCAGGGTCTGGGTCTCCTGCACCTTCTTGACGATCTCGAAGATATCGTTCTGGGGCGCCTGGCCGGATTGCATGTAGGGCACGATTATCTTGGTCCAGATCAGTTCCGCCGTGGCCTCGTCCTCCACCATGCCGGTGACCTGATCCCCCAGCGCGTAACATTCGTCCTCAAAGCGGTAGCCGGGGCCGCCCTGTCCGTCGTTGCTGCGGTCGTTGTCCTTGGTGTTGGGATCGCCGCCCTGGATCATGAAGTCCGGAATGACGCGGTGAAAGTAGGTCTTGTCATAAAAGCCGCTGCTGCCGAGTTTGACGAAATTGTCCACGGTCTTGGGCGCCATTTCCGGCCACAGTTCGAGTTCGATGTCGCCGTAGCTGGTCTGGATGACGGCTTTGACGATTTGGGGTGCAGTTTCCAAGTTTTCCTCCAGTTCGGCCTTGGCTTTTTCGGTGCCGTTGGTCTGGCAATTGAGCAGGCTAAAGCTCAAGGCCAGGATCATGGCCACCAGGGCCAGTTTGCGATAGTGACGTGGCATCTGTTTGCTCCTTGTGCGTGTATTCTTTGAGTTCTATGTTTCCATTTGTGATTTCGGCATAACTGCGGTGCCTGATCCAGTCTCCGCTATTCACATACAGCCCGCCTTCCAATTCCCTGCACGCGGGTTTGTGGCTGTGGCCCATGAACACAGCCGCGTAGCGGTGTTTGCGGATCTGGGTCTGGGCGTAGCGGACCAGGCCGCTGCTCTTCCTGGTTTCCAAAACGTGGGAGATCCTCCGCAGCCGGCTGGAACGGGACATGGCATTGCCCAGGGTCAGCGCCAGATCGGGATGCAGGAGGCTGAACAGCCAGCGCATCGGTTTGATGCGGATGAATCTGCGGAACAGCTTGTAGCGCAAATCGTTGACGGTGTGCAGATCGCCGTGCGTGAAGAGATATTTGTGCCCGTCAGCCTCCAACACATAATGCTCCTTGTAGATCTCGGCAGGGAGGTAGCGGGGCAGGAAATCGCCGAACCAGAAATCGTGGTTGCCGCCGATCATGACGATCCGGCAACCCTGTTCCGCCAGCGTGGCCAGCCGGTGCAAGAGCGGGAAATACTGCTTGATCACCGTAAATCTCCAATCAAACCAGAGATCGAAGATATCGCCGTTGAGCACCATCAGGTCGTATTGCCCGGCCGCCTGGCGCAGAAAATCCAGGATGGCCTGCTCGTTTTTATCGTCGTCAGGCAGGCGGGGCGCATATTTGTAATGGATGTCCGAAAGCACGCAAACGCGCATCTCAACCCCGGGAGAGCAGGTAATAGACGATGTTGCAGCCGAAGCGCAGCGCGGCTTCGCGCACTTCGGGCGGATCCTTGTGCGTGGCGGGATCGGCCCAGCCGTCGCTGATGTTGGATTCATAGGTGTAAAGACACATCAGGCGGCCATTCTCGTCGAAGATGCCAAAGGCCTGGGGCGGTTTTTCGTCGTGCAGATGGATCTTGGGCAGGCCGGCGCTGAAATCGAAGAAGCAGGTGAAGAGCGGAAAAGAGCCATCCAGCTCCACTAACTCATACTCCGGAAACACGCGTTTGATCTCGCGCCGGAAGGCCCGGTCCATGCCATAATCGTCATCGGCGTAAAGAAATCCGCCACGCAGCATCCACTGACGCAGGTTTTCCAGCTCGCGGTCATCAAAACTGATGTTGCCATGGCCGGTCAGATAGACGAAGGGAAACTCAAACAGCCTGGCCTCGCTGGCTCTCAACGCGCTCTGGTCGATGGGGAAATTGGCGTTGAGCGTGCTGTTGACAAAGCGCGCCAGGTTGGGCAGGACTTCGGGATCGTTGTACCAGTCTCCCCCGCCGTCGTATTGCAAGCGGGCAAATCCGGTGCGGGTGACGCTGCCGGTCACACCGCCCAGCGCGGAACACAGGATCAGAGACAGTATCAACAACGGCGAACGTTTCATCAGTTGACGATCTTGAGCCTTATACAGTGGATAGTCCGGTTGACGACAGCGTAGAAACAGAAATCCAGCATATCGTAGTCCGAGAGGTACTTCAGCTGGTCAGTCAATTGCAATTCGCTCATCAGGTCGCCGCTCTGGCTGTCCAGAACGCTGACAGCGCGTTCGGAAGCGATGACGGTGATGCTGCTGTCGACGCGCTTGTCCTCGTTTTCCGTGATCTCACGGACGCAGGCGGGAGACTGCGCCGGCACGGGATTTGCCAGCTCGCGGTGCCAAAGTTCTTCGCCCTTGAAATCCAGGCCTAAAATCTCGCTTGTCGCCAGGCAAACCACAAGACCGTTCTGGACCGTGCGGACACCCGCGATTTGGCGTTGAAAATCCTTCTGCCACAGCTCGGTGTGGCCTTTTTTGTTGTAGGCGATGAGTTTCGTCCCGCTGGTCAGAAAGATGCTGTCCAGATGGAAAACCGGCACCGCGCTGACCTCGAAGGGCAGTTCCGCGCTCCAGGGGATCTCCAGTTCGATCTTGCGGGCCGGGGAATTGACCACCTTGCCCACATTGGAGATAAGATCCCGGGTGAGTTGCCTGACGGGCCCGGAATTCACTTCCACCCGGGCGCGGTGAAACAGCACATCCAGAATGCGGTTGCCGAAAGCCATGTACACGACCGCCAGAATCGTGGCCAGGATCAGCACCAGAGCGCTGATCTGCCATTTAGTCAGCTTGCGTTTGCGGGCGGGCTTGGCGGGCGGAATGTTTTTCAGGATCAGCCACAGCGAGCCGGGACGCGCGGCAAAGGACTCGATCAACGGTGTCAGGCTGCCGGTTTCCGTGCCGCTCTCAAAGACCTTGACGGCCAGCTGGCCCGGCAGCAGGATCAGGCTTTCCTGCTCGGACAATGCCAGCCGCTGCGGCCGCACCCGGATGTCTTCCTCGGCCTGGCCGAAGAGGCTGAGCTTATCCATGCTCTGCACATGATAGTTTTTCCACTGCTTGCCCACGGTCAGCAGTTTTTTGCCCTGAACGAGCCCGCCGAAGATGCGGCCGAATTGCACCCAGTAGAGTTCGTTGTCGAAGAAAGCGGCGAAGAAAAGCGAGAGGCCCTTCTCACGCAGATCGGTCTTGCGCAGGCGCGCGTGAAGTTTCCAATGCAGGTCGGCAAAGAAGGTTTTCAGCCATTGCTCGATCTCCAACTTGCTGACTTCCAGGATGCGGGAATTGAGCAGTTCCAGCTTGATCTCGGCCTGGATCTCTTCCAGGGCGTGGTGCTGTTCTTCATGCGCTGTGCACAGCAGCCAGCCGAAACGCCCGTCCCGGGAGGCCTGATACTCGCACATGCTCTGCGGATAATCGAAATGCTTGCTAATGATCGTCAACATATCAGCTCCACCATTTGACCTGGCTGCGCCACAAGACCCTGCCCACGGTGGGCAGATCCATCAGCATGTTGGTGTAGGCCGCATTGGCCAGGGGACACCAGCAATGCCTTTTGTGGATCTGGCGGCGTTCCAACTCCGCATCGTGGTTGAACCATATCTTGCGGAAGTTATATTTGTGTTGGCGCAGATTGCCCAGGCTGCGTGCCTTGATGCAGCAGCTCCAGAGGTCGCCGTCGGGCGAGATCTGGGCCGAGGCGATGCCGGAATAGCAGGGCAGGATCTGCCTCTGGTCGCGCATGATGCGTTTGACCAGGTTGTAATACTCGATGCGGAAGGCCATGGTAATCTTGTTCATGCCCTTGTATTTTTCGTTTTTGATGCGATGAATGAGGTAATCGATGGCGGATTTGTAGGACACCAGGCTGGGGGTGATGTTGGCGCCCATGGTGTCCAGTTCCACGCGTTCCTCGGCGATCTCGGTGATGTATGAATCCGGCTTGAGGCGCAGCAGTTCGTTGGCGATGCTGGGGAAGGAATCGACATTGAACTGCGAAATCACGGTATGGATGCCGACCGCCAGATTCGGCAATTTCAGGGACTTGAGCCGATGATAGGTGGCGATCGCTTTTTTGTAGTTGCCCGGTACTTTGCGGATCTCGTCGTGTTGTTCCTCGATCCCGTCCAGCGAGATGTTGATGATGATCTGCGCCTGCGGGCAGGCTTTGGCGATGGCGGCGGTGTAATCCGCGATGGCGTTGGTCAGGATGCCGTTGGTGGGGATATTGATAATGTGGGGCCTGGAGATCTTGTAGATCGTAGTGACGATCTCGGCCAGATCCTGGCGCAGGAAGGGTTCGCCGCCGCTGAACGTGATCCAGTAGGGTGCGCGACCGATCTGTTTGAAGGTCTTGGCGTATTCTTCGGCTGTGAAATTGCGGGCTTTCTTCTTCCAGATATTGCAGGTGCTGCAGCGGGAATTGCAGGTGTAGAGCAGGCTGACGGTGTAGTTGATGGGCAGAAGCCGTGGAAACCCAAGCTGCTTCATCAGCCAGAATCCGAGCATCTTGAACATTAATCTGAGCATCGCGGAAAACCTCAGTCCTTCGTTTTCTTGGCCGACTGGGCAATGTCCCAGGCAAAGGGATTTTTGCCTTTGATCCGGTAATCCCAGCTTCCGAGCAGGCGGCAATATGCCTCCAACGCCATGACCGCTGCCAGTTTGAGCAAGCTGCGCGGCCGTTCCGCCAGTTCCTGAGCTAGAACTCGCATCAGGATGCCGCCGTCCTGCGAGACCACGCGGTAGGACTGTTTGTGCTTCAGCCAGAGATGCCCGTTCTGGATGCGGCGACGCTGCTTGATAAAGTCGCGGAGCTTGGCGGGACCGCGGTTGTGAATGATTGCATCGGGGATATAGCGCAGCTTGAGGCCGCGCTCGCGCACTATAGCTTCGATGCTGGCTTCATCCACAGCCGAATCGGCCGGAATGGCTGACATCAGTTTGCGAAAAGCGATCAATTCGCCCAATTTGGGCGAGAGCAGAGCCATGCGGTGGTGCAGGCGCCAGAGCAGATGCACGGCGTAGCCCATAAAAGTGTGTTCCGGATTTGCGGGAACCGGCCGGCCGCCCGTGGCGCCGATGTGCGGATCCGAGAAAGGCGCGATCAGAAGCTCGATCGTGTCTGCAGCCGGGACCACATCGCCGGAGATCACCACCAGCAAGGGAGAGACCGCCTCGGCCAGAAACAGGTTGATGGCCGAGGATTTGCCTTCCCGCCGGGCTTGCCGGATCAGACGCACCGCAGGATGGCTGCGCGCGAAATCCTGCACCAGCTCGTCGGTTCCGTC
>CAYXEF010000019.1:7055-10705 GCA_964463825.1 uncultured Candidatus Cloacimonadota bacterium
ATGCCGCGGTCCAGCCTGGCCAGGCTGGTAGCGCTCCAATTGATGCTATGCCTGTCGATGGATGCGATAATTTCCTGGTCGTTGATGATCACGTTCTTGACCAGGTCATCGGCGAAATCGACCACCTGCGCGGTATTGTCCATTTCCTGCAGTTTGCTGAGTTCGGCCAGGATACCCGGATACAGGTTCAGCAGCTGATATTCGCGGAACTCTGTTTCGAGTTCGGCGAAATCCAGCGCGTAAAGCGTTTGGGCCGCCAGTTCGCGGGCCTTACGCCTTAATCCCATGCAACTCCGCCATCAGGTTGAGCATCTCCAAAGCCGCGCTGGCAGCGGAGAAGCCCTTGTTGCCTGCCTTGGTGCCGCTGCGTTCCAGCGCTTGTTCGATCGTGTCGGTGGTCAGCACGCCAAAGATCACCGGCTTGGACTGGCTGAGCGCCACTTGGGCGACGCCCTTGCTGACTTCGGCAGCCACATAATCAAAATGCGGGGTGCTGCCCCGGATCACTGCCCCCAGACAGATCACGGCGTCGAATTCCGGGCGTTGGACCGCGGCCTGGGCGAGCTGCGGGATCTCGAAAGCTCCCGGCACCCAGAGCACGGTAACATCCTCTTCCCGAACGTCGTGGCGCAACAGGCAGTCCAGCGCGCCATCCAGCAACTTGCGGCTGATCGGTTCGTTGAACCGGCTCACCACCACTGCGAAGCGATAGCCCTTGGAGACCAGGTTTCCTTCAATCACTCTCATCTTGCTGCTCCTTATTTAAAGCACATTTATCTAAGTTAAACCAATTTATAGACCGGGGCTTTTAGTTCAAGGAAAATCTTGCGCCCGATCCCGGAAGTCCGCTGAATATATTACGCATGAAACTGTCAGACAAAGATTTACGACAGATTGAACGGAAGTTTGTTGGGCCTTGCGCTCCGATTATTCGGCCCCGGCGCCTGGCTGATTTGCCTCTAGTCAAGTTCCCGTCGACTTCCCGTTGCATGGAAGCGAACTCAATGGGAAGTGAATGGGAAGTATATGGGACAGGCCTCAGGGCGGAACCGGATTACAGGATTGGCCTGTTCAGCCCCCGGTTCCACCTGATTCCTGAGGACGCCGGATCCTATTCCAGGATGATGTCGTCTTCGTTGGCGGGATCTCTTTTTGTATCCTGGGTTTTATCGGTTTGGGGCTGAGGGGTTTGCGGCTGAGGGGTTTGGGGCAGGGACGCGATGTTTTCGTCTGGTTTGCAGCGGCGGCAGGGGGTGTAACCCGCTTCAATGGCTTCTTGGCGGGTGAGGGAGATCTCCTTTCCCAGCACGTAGCGGCAATTGGCGGTGTGATATTTCTTGCCGGATTTGGTCACATAGACTGTATAATTCTGGGCGTTCACCATCCCCAGCAGGTTGTTGGTGGTAAAGGGCTGCCCAGTTTGCATGTCAACGAACTGCTTGGCCTGGTCGTTAACCGAACCGTCTTTGGGGTTGATATTGACCCCGAAGAAGAGGCCGATCAGGACCACAATGACCCCGATCACTCCGCCGATTACTTTCTTCTTGTTAGCCATGCTATCATTCCTCGCTGTGATTTCATTATGTCACCAGTTTGGCGAGCTGTCGAATCCGTCAAGTTTTATCTTTTTGCGGCGCCACTCAGGACTGAACAGGGAAATTGACGCCCGGGCTGAGAATTCTATTGACGGAATGCGGCAATGAAAAAACATGCTACTAACTAAAAATATGGGGAGAAGATGAACCAGCTTTTCCAACCAGAACTGGTGAAAATCGTGGACGGGTTTTCCGGCAAATCCGCCTGCCTGGAGTATCTGGCCACATTGTTGGCGGAGAGCGGCGCCCTGAGTTTTCCGGATCGCTTTCTGGCCGCCGTCAAAGGCAGGGAAGAGATCATGAGCACCGGGATCGGTAAGGGGGTCGCCATTCCGCACGCGCGGGATCTGACCGTCAACACCCTCAAGATCGCTGTCTGCCTTATTCGCGAACCGCTGGAATTTCAGAGTGTGGACGAACTTCCGGTACAACTGGTATTCATGATCGCCGTACCGCAAAGTTCAAACAAAGAATATATGAGGATACTGCGCTCGCTGTCGGAGTATTTGCGCCAGAGCGAGAACCGCGCCATCCTGCTAAACTCAACCCAAGAGACGGAACTCTACACACATGTACTTAAAATTGAAGACCTTATTGCTGCCAGCCTGCATGCTTAGCCTGGCTCTGGCACCTCTGGGCGCCGTAAACGACGCCGCTGGCACCACCGGTTTCGCCACGCTGAAAAACGTCTACTCCGCCCGCGCCATGGCCCTCGGCCAAGCCCTGACCGGTCAGGCGCAAAACCCCGACGGACTGCATTTCAACCCCGCCGCCATCATCCGCATCGACGGCAATGAGATCAGCAGCACCTATGCCAATTCCTTCCTCGGCACCCAGGGCGGCCAACTGCAATTCCTGTGGCCCAAAAACCGCTTCACGGCCTGGGGCTTCGCCCTCAAATACATGAATTCGGGCTCCATGGAACGCACCGAGATCGACAATTTCGGCGAATTGATCGAAACGGGCGGGACTTTCGGCGCCTACAACATCACCGCCAGCGCGTCCCTGGCCAAATACATCTCCGACGCCATCGACTTGGGAGGGAGCTTAAAGATTGTCTATGACCAGATCGACGACAGCTCAGCCTCGGCCGTCATGATCGATGTCGGCGTAATGCACCATCCATACAACGACAAGGTCAAAGTCGGCGCCAGCATGAGAAATCTGGGCTTTCAGACCAGTTATTACAGCGAAGCAAAATACAAGGAGAGATTGCCTCTGACCTTCGCCGCCGGACTGACCTATCAATTCAAACCCGAGTTGCTCGGCGTGGTCGAGGTCGGCAAGGCCTCAGGCGAAAATGCCGTGGCCAAACTGGGTGTGGAATACGCGCTCAATCCTTCGCTGGATCTGCGGGCCGGCATCCGTTCCAACGCGTCCGATGGCTACAACGGCGGCACTTTTGCTTTCCTCTCCGGTTTTTCTTTGGGAGCGGGCTGGAAATGGCGCAACTACGTAGTCGATTACGGCGTCAGTTCCTACGGCGACCTCGGACTGGTCAACCAGCTCAGCCTCAAATATGAGTTTTAGCCTGTTCACAGGCTTCCGCGGATAACCGGCAATGCGCGACCTGCTGCTGGAACTGGGAGTGGAGGAACTGCCGGCGACGCACTTGCTGCCGGCGGAGGATTACATCCGCTCTGCCCTGGAAAAACTGCTGCAGGACAGCGGTCTGTCGTATACGGGGCTGCAGGTGAGTTCCACGCCGCGGCGCTTGTTCGCGCTGGTTTGGGCTGTACAGGAAAAACAGGCGGATGCGCGGATCAAGCGTGTCGGACCGGCAAAAAGTGTAGCGTTCGACGCCGCAGGCAATTTGACCCCGGCCGGAGCCGGATTTCTGCGCAAGAACTCCGCCAATCCGGAAGATCTCAGCACCGAAACGACCGACAAGGGTGAGTTCGTCGTGCTGGATTTGCTACAGCCGGGTAAAGCGACAGCGGTTATCCTGCGTGACTGGATCCCGGATCTGATCCCCCGCATCCCCTTCCCCAAAACGATGCTCTGGAACGAATCCCGCCTTGCGTTTTCCCGTCCTCTGCGCTGGATCTGCCTGCT
>CAYXEF010000019.1:10805-33118 GCA_964463825.1 uncultured Candidatus Cloacimonadota bacterium
ACTGGTCAACCGATTCGTCTTTGTCTCCAATGGCGATCCAAATTGCGCCGATCTGATCCGCCGCGGCAATGAAAAGGTGGTCGCGGCACGCTTGGCCGACGCGCTCTGGTATTTTCGGGAAGACACCCGCGTGCCGCTGGAGTCCTTCCTGCCGAGGTTGGATGAGGTCGTGTTCCAATCCCAACTGGGCAGCATGGCTGCCAAAACCCGCCGCATCCACGACCTAGCCGGCCAGATCTGCGCCAAGCTTGGCCTGACCGGGGAGCAGGCCCAATTAGTGCTTCGCACCGCTCTTCTGTGCAAAGCCGATCTCGTTACGACCATGTTGGGCGAAAAGGAATTCACCAAACTGCAGGGCTACATCGGCCAGCAATATGCCCTGGCCTGCGGCGAGCCGGAGGAAGTGGCGACCGGGATCTGCGAGCATTACCAGCCCCGGGGCTCCAACGACAGCCTGCCCCAAACGACCAGCGGGGCCGTCGTTGCTCTGGCTGATAAGCTTGACAGCGTCTGCGGGATCATCGGGATCGGGCTTCTGCCCACGGGTTCCGCCGATCCCTACGCTTTGCGCCGGGCCGCCAATGGCGTGATTCAGATCATTGTCGACCGGGGCTGGCCAGTCATGCTTGGCGATCTGTTGGACAAGGCACTTGCTTCGGTGGCTCAGGAGGCGGAGCTCACACTTTCCGCACGGGACACGGTGCAGCACTTCTTCCGCCAACGGGTCGAGTATATGCTCAGGCAGCTGGACTTGGATTACGATGTGGCGGACAGTGTGATGCGCTTCAGTCTGGGCAGCCTGCCCCAACTCCGTAAACGTGCCACCGCCCTGCAAAGCTTCCGCCAGCGCGAGGACTTTCTCCGCCTGGTGATCGGCTACAAGCGCGTCGCCAACATCATCGACCAGGCGGAGTCTTTCGCTCCGCTGCAAATAGAGCTCTTACAGGCCCGGCAGGAACGCGACCTGCACGACGGGCTGCAGAACCTGCGCCAGGATCTTGATGCCAGGCTGAAAGCAGAGGATTTCACCGGCGCCATCTCGTGTCTGGTCACCTATGGACTGCTCATCGACAGTTTCTTTGACGCCGTTCTGGTCAATTGCGAAGATCAGGCGCTGCGTGACAACCGCTACGCGCTGCTGAACCTGATCAAACACGAGTTCCTGCGCGTGGCTGATATTGCCCAGATAGTTATTGAAAATGACATAGAGGAGAGACAATGAACATCATTGCCGAACTTAAAGCCAAAGCCAGATTGCGGGAAGGGCGGATCGTCCTGCCGGAAAGTTACGACACGCGGACCCTACAGGCGGCCGATATCGTGCTGGCGGAAAACTTCGCCGATATCATCCTGATCGGCAAACCGGATTTTGTTATGGCCGATGCCAAGAAACACAATCTGGATCTGAGCCGGGCGACCATCCTGGATCCCGAATCGCATCCGGATATCGACAAGTACGCCCAGTTCTACTACGAAAAACGCAAGGACAGAGGCGTTACCTTGGAAGAAGCCCGGCAGATCGTGCGCAATGAACTCTATTTCGGCGCCCTGCTGGTCAAATTCGGCCAGGCGGAAGGCATGGTTGCGGGGGCCGTAAACACCACCGCCGACGTACTGCGCGCGGCCTTGCACGTGATCGGCGTGGTGCCCGGGCTGAAGACAGTTTCCAGCTGCTTCATTATGGTGGTCCTGGACTACATGTGCGAGGACCGGGTGTATTTCTTTGCCGATTGCGCCGTGGTGCCCAATCCCGACGCCGAGCAGCTGGCGGACATCGCAATGAGCACTGTGGCCACCCGCAGGGCTTTGGTGGGCGACGAACCCAAGGTCGCATTGCTGTCGTTTTCCACCATGGGCAGCGCTCAGCACGAAATGGTGGAAAAAGTGCAGGAAGCCAAAGTCATCCTCACCAAGCGCAAGGTGGATTTCGAATTCGACGGCGAACTGCAGCTTGACGCCGCCATCGTGCCCCACATCGCCAAAATGAAAGCCCCACACAGTAAAGTGGCCGGTTATGCCAACACACTCATTTTCCCGGATCTGCAATCCGGCAACATCGGCTACAAACTCACCCAGCGCTTCGCCAAAGCCGAAGCCATCGGTCCGATCATCCAGGGACTGGCAGCCCCGGTCTGCGATCTTTCGCGCGGCAGCTCGCGCGACGACATCGTGCACACCTGCATCCTGGTGCTGCTGATGGCCGATCAAAAACACATCTACGAGGGTTGACATGGCGATCGCACTTTCGAACCGGATCAAACTGGTCCAACCCTCCCCCACCCTGACTCTGTCAGCCCGCGCCAAAGAGATGAAGGACAAGGGCATGGATGTGGTCAATTTCGGCGTCGGCGAGCCGGATTTCAATACTCCGGAATACATCAAGACCGCCGCCCACGAGGCGATTGACGTCAATTTCACCCGCTACACCGCCAATGCCGGCATCATCGAACTGCGCCGCGCCATCTGCGACAAACTCAAGCGCGACAACGCCCTGGAATACGAGCCCAAACAGATCCTGGTTTCACCCGGCGCCAAGGCCTCCATCCTCAATATCCTGATCGCCGTCTGCGATTATCAGGATCAGGTGCTGATGCCCGCGCCGTATTGGGTCAGTTATCCTTATCAGGCGCTATTGGCCAATGCCGAGCCGGTGATCATCCCCACCCGGGAAGCCGACAGCTTCAAACTCACTCCCGCCGGTTTGAAAGCCGCGCTGGATACCAGCCCCTGCGCCAAAGTGCTGATCCTCAATTCACCCAACAACCCCACCGGCGCGGTCTACAGTCAGGCCGAACTGGAAGCCCTGGCTGCGCTCTGCCTCGAGCGCGGGCTGCTGGTGATCTCGGACGAGATCTACGAACGCTTGGTCTATGATGGCGTCAAACACCATTCCATCGCCGCCGTCAGCCCCCAAATGCAGCAACAGACTGTGGTGATCAACGGCGTCTCTAAAGCCTACGCTATGACCGGCTGGCGCCTTGGCTACGCCGCCGGACCGGCTCATATCATTGCCGCCGCGGGAAGGGTGCAGGAACACGCAACCTCCTGCGTCAATTCCATCACCCAGAAAGCCTGCGTGACCGCCCTGGCAGAGGAAGATGCCTCGATCGAGAAGATGCGCGCGGAGTTCGAGCTCCGCCGCAATTTCCTTTACGCCGAGCTCGGCAAACTCCCCCACATCTCCTGTTTCAAACCCCAGGGCGCCTTCTACATCATGCCGAACATCGGCTGGTATCTGGAAAACAACCGCCAGGGCATCGACAGCGCGGACAAATTCTGCGAGATACTGCTGGAAAAGCACCATGTGGCGCTGGTCGCCGGCGGCAGCTTCGGCATAGGGACCAATGTCCGCTTCTCCTATGCCAACAGCATGGCCAACCTGGAGAAAGGCGTGACCAGATTCGCCGATTTCCTGGCCGAACTGCGAGGCTAGAGGGATAGCGGAATGCCCGATTATCAGGATAAATACCGCGAACGCTGGCAGGATCGCCGCAAGAAAGGCTACAACTGGAAGAAACTGGCCATCATGGTCCTGGCCTTGGTGGGCTTGCTGATACTGATGAACCGCCTCGGCAGGATGGGCAGCGCCCAAACCCCTGCCGGCACGGAATTCATTGATTCCAGCGCCGTATACCAGGATTCGCTGAGCCAGGCTGACACGCCCCCGGCACCCGGAGACCGGCTCCCGTGAGCCTGGTCGTGGTCGGCTCGATCGGCCTGGACACGATCGAAACGCCCCAGGGCAAGGTGCAGGACGCGCTGGGCGGTTCGGCCAGCTATGCCAGCCTGGCCGCCTCCTATTTCAGTCCCACATTTATCGTTGGAGTGGTGGGCGAAGATTTTCCCGAGGCTGATCTGGAACTGCTGAAACGCCATCAGATCAGCCTGGACGGGCTGGAAACCAAACCCGGCGCGACCTTTCGCTGGAGTGGAAGATATCAGGATTGGAACCAGGCGGAGACCCTGAGCACCGAGCTCAATGTCTTTGCCGATTTCTCGCCCCAATTGCCAAAATCCTGCCGTTGCTGCAGCTCCCTGCTCCTGGCCAACATCCATCCCAGGCTACAATTGCAGGTGCTGGACCAGACCGAGCGCTATGACTGGGTGGCCTGCGACACCATGAATTACTGGATCAAGCTCTGCCCCGATGAACTCACAGAGGTCATCCGCCGCATGGATATCTTCTTTGTCAACGAGCAGGAACTCCGCCTCTATACAGGCATCGAGAATATCTTCGCCGCGGCCAGATCCTTGCTGGCGCTCGGGCCCAAACTCGTGGTGGTAAAGCGCGGCGAATACGGCAGCGTGGCGGTGATGCCCGATGACCTGTTCTTCGCCCCGGCCTATCCAGTGGAAAGATTGGTCGATCCCACCGGTGCCGGAGATTGTTTTGCCGGCGGCTTCATGAGTTATCTGGGCACGCAAAGCGAACTGAACAAGGCCGTGATCCGCAACGCCGTGCGCTGCGGATCCGTGTTGGCCGCCCTCAATGTCGGTTCCTTCAGCGTACATGGCATCACCGGACTCGATCCGGACACGATCTGGGCAAAAGTCCACCAATTACGCAACTGGGCCTGAGCTTGCACGAGTCCGACCACACGCTGGATTACAAAAACTCCGGAGTCGATGTCCGCGCAGGAGAAGAGGCCGTAAGCGCCATCAAGGCTTTGGTCCGGCAGACCTACAATACCAGCGTCCTCAGCGATCTGGGCAGTTTTGGCGGGCTCTACCGCCTGGACCGGCCGGAGCTCAGGGAAGCCGTGCTGGTTGCCAGCACCGATGGTGTGGGCACCAAGCTGCGCGTCGCCATCATGGCCAACCGCTTCGACACGATCGGCCAGGATCTGGTCAACCACTGCGTAAACGACATCCTGGTCCAGGGCGCCGAACCGCTTTTTTTCCTGGATTACATCGGTCTGGGGCGGCTGGAGCCTGTAACCGTCAGGCAGTTGGTGGAAGGCATGGTCGCAGCCTGCAAGGCCAATGACTGCGCCCTGATCGGCGGAGAAATGGCGGAAATGCCCGGGATTTACCAGAGCGGCGATTTTGACCTCGTGGGCACCATTGTCGGCGTGGCGGAAAGAAGCCTGTTGCTGACCCCCGAACGCGTCCAGGCCGGCGATATCCTGCTCGGGTTGCCCAGTTCCGGTTTGCACACCAACGGCTATTCGCTGGCCCGCAAGATCGTTTTCGACCGCCTCGGACTCCAGGTGCAGGACTATGTTCCAGAACTCGGCTGCACGCTCGCCGATGCTCTTTTGACCGTGCACACCAGCTATCTGTCCGCGCTCCGGCCCTGGCTGCGCGATCCACGCCTGCACGCGCTGGCACACATCACGGGGGGCGGTATCGCGGGAAATCTCAAACGCGTGATCCCGGACGGACTCAGTGCCCGGGTCGATTATCCCTTGTCCCGGATTCCGCCGCTATTTGCCTGGCTCAGGCAAGCCGGAGGCCTGGGCGACGATACGCTGCGCGAGGCTTTCAACCTGGGAGTGGGCATGATCGCTGTGCTCGAGCCCACGCTAAGAGACGGTTTTTGCGCCGACACCGGAGCTTTTGACCTGGGGGAAGTAATCCCGGCCCAACTTGACGCAGCTAAGGTTGTGTTCAACGACTGATCTTTTCTTTGCACCAATTGCGTCCATAACCCTTGCAACTTTCCTGAAGCCTGCCTGGCTGTCGGCCGTCCAGGCCCCCAATCGCATCATTTCATTGTGTATCATTGTTGTTTGTCATGTAGACTCCACCGGAATCGTCATGCCTCGCCCCCGTTATCATTGCGGACTCACTGCGGACTCACTGCGGACTTAGTCCGTAATGAGTCCGCAGTGAGTCCGCAATGATAATAAGGGCGGTCTGATCCCGGGACAGTGATTTTTCCAACAACCAATGTCTGGGAATAACTGGTAGTCGGTACTGCCGCTCCGACGCAGAGACGGTCCCAGCGCACAGCATCCGCATCCTCTTTACAGGCAGCGTTTTAAGAACGGGGTATGCCGACCTCAGTGAAATCCGGTCAACTGTGCAAGGGCTATGGTAAACTGATTTGACCACTTGAGTGTTATCTGGTGAAAAAAAACTTGACGATTTTGGGAAGACCAGATATTCGCATCCAACATAGGAAAACCGAGAGTCCCTAATCTCAAATCCTTGATATTAGGTAAAAATCTAGATAGATGCTCAAACTGAAGGGAGGTTAATCGATGCGTAAAGTTGCATTGATCCTGCTCATAGTGTTACTTGGCGGTGTTGCCATCCTGAATGCCGCCACCACCGGCAAACTTGCTGTCCGGGTACGCGACGGCCAGGGCAAGCCCATCGAGTTCGTCAATGTCGTCGTGATGCAAGGGACCAAGCGCGTCACAGGCGGTCAGACCAACAACAAGGGCAGCGCCATCATCATCAATATCCCACCCGGCCTTTACTCCGTTCGATTTTCTCTGATCGGTTACGACACGATTGCCTACAACGATGTCCGCATCCAGGTCGACCAGACCACCAACCTGACCCAGGTGGTGATGAACAAGGCTGGCGTGCAATTGGAAACGGTAGTGGTGACCGCCACGCAGGACCGGGTCGATCCCAACCGCGTGGGTTCCGCCCGCCAGATCGAGATGGAGCGCATGAGCGACGTCTCGGTCACCGACGTGGCAGGAATCGTATCGCTGCAAGCCGGCGTGACCAACATCGGCGGCGAACTGCACATCCGCGGCGGCAGATCCAATGAAATCAATTTCACGGTCGACGGCATGTCCGTGTCCGACCCTGTGGACGGCGGCAGCGCCCTGCAGGTGGATACAGACGCCATCAGCGACATGAAGGTGATGACAGGCGGTTTCCCGGCCGAATACGGCAATGCCCAGTCCGGCGTGATCAACATCGTCACCAAGGACGGCGATTCCTTCTATTCCGGCAAGGTGGAATACAATACCGACCACATCTTTGATTCCGGCCGCAATTCCGACGTCTTCAAATTTGCTTTCGGGGGACCCGTGGTGCCCATGGGTAGCGAAGATCTCCGCGAACGGCTCACTTTTTACATCAACGGCGGCGGCGAATGGCTGGATGGCCGGCTCAAGGAATACTACATTGCCGATCCCATGCGGGATTACGTCTTCCCGGCCAACGGCGTGCAGCTGTTGGAGTACGAGTATCCGCGCAACGATCCCTACGCGGACCGCAAGAATTTACTGGGCTTCATTGATCTGGGCAACCGCAACTACAACGCCTACAACGTGAACCTCAAGACCAAATATGTGCTCAGCCCCACCCAGCGCATGACTTTGGCCGCCCGCGGCGACAGATCCTACAACCTTCCCTTCTCCTATGCCTGGCGCTACGCGCTGGACCACTATGCCTATGACAGATCCGAGCAGCGCCAATACATCGCCACCTACGACCATGTGTTCAATCCCGCCATGAACCTTAAGGTCAAGGCGAGTTATTACCAGAAAAAGAGCGACTCCGGCCCCAAGGGCATCGACCGCACGAACTACCTGTATCAGGATGAAAACCCTGTATGGGAGTTGGTCGATCCCGTAACAGGTGAAGTCTACACGGATCTGGGCCTGTACGTCGATGAAGTGCTGCAGGGCAATTACGGTTATTCCAGCGTGGATTCCAATCCCCAGGATGGCATCTACGACGAGGGGTATCTGGACAGTTCCTTCTGGACCTACCGCATTGCCGGCGTGGAAGATCCGCGCGTGATCCCGGGCTTCAACGCCCCGGGTTCGATCTATCAGTCCTTTGTCGACGACATCACCACCAGTATCAATACCCGGGCCGACTTTGAGTATCAGATCAACGAGACCCACATGGCCAAGACCGGTCTGGAAGTGATCAAGCACATTATCAAGAAGAACCAGCTGCAGAACTTCCTGACCGTCTATGAGGACAGATTCGAGGCCAGCCTGGACCGTGTCTGGAATGACAGCCTGCTGGTCAGTTTTGTCCCCGAATACGACGACGAAGGCAATATTTCGAACACTCCGGCGGCGCTGGCAGCCATGTTTGAGACCGATGAAGGCGTCCTGATCCCGGTCTACAAACCGGACGATTATTATACCGCGGCCCGCGAAGCTTCCGGCAAGCGCGACGGCTATCAGGCCGATCCCTGGCAGATCGCCTATTACCTCCAGGACAAGATGGAATGGGAAGGCATGATCGTCAATGCCGGCCTGCGTTTCGACCTCTGGTATCTGGGCAGCAAATACAAAGTGCTGCAGGATAATAATACCTACCGCACCGTGGATTTCGACAAGGATGAACGTTTCCAGATGATGATCTCACCGCGGTTGGGTGTGTCACACCCCATCACCGAGCGCGACGTGCTGCGCTTTGCTTACAACTACCAGAATCAACTGCCTCAAATGCAGTTCATCTTTACTTCCAAGACTCCGGCCGATGCCAATGTTTCCGACCAGGTGATTACGGTCGGCAACACCGAACTGGAGCCGCAGATCACTGTCACCTATGAGGTCGGGCTTTCCCACCAGCTGTCCGAGGATTATGTGCTGGATATGACGGCCTATTACAAAAACCTCTACAATTATGTCAGCACGGTGCAGGAAAAAGATCCCGAAGAGCCGCAGATCTCCTGGTACAGGTTCATCTCCGAGGACTACGGTTCCGCCCGCGGCATCGACCTCCAGCTGGAGAAACTGATGTCCAATTTCAACACCTGGACCATCGCCTACTCCCTGGCCTGGGCGCAAGGCAACAACTCCAGCACCGTGATCCAGGACGAGGCCACCAATCTGCGCGAGTTTCCGCTGGACTGGGATGTGCGCCACAACCTGAACCTGAACTACACCTTCCGGATCGGACGCGGCGAGGAATTCTTCATTCCCTTCACCGACCTGATCCTGCCGCTGGACGATTTCAGCGCCAACCTCAACTGGAGCTTTGCCTCCGGCGCTCCCTACACGCCTCAGAGCAGCATCGGCACCCAGTTCCTGGACACCAACAGCCAGCGCAAGGATTTTACCCATCAGGCCAATATGCGGTTGACCAAGGGTATATCCTTGTCCAATAAGATGAATATCCGCCTCTGGCTGGACATCGAAAACCTCTTCAAGACCAAGAACGTGCTGACTGTCTATCCCAAGACCGGATCGCCCTATGAAACCGGCGAGGACATTGCGGATTCCAACACCAACTTCCTGTATCCCGAAGTTGACTACGTGTATCACCGCTATGTGCGTAATCCCGGTTATGTGAACAACTTCCGTGGCTTTACGCTGGGTATGTCCTTTAACTTTTAGATAATCCCCTGGAGGAATAAAAATGAGAGAGAAGTTCTCTAAGATCCTGCTGCTAGTAATTCTGCTGGGAGTCATGCTCACCAGCCTGGCCTATGCCCAAACCACCGAGCCCGCGGTCCAGGAATCTTCCGGCCTGAAAAGTGTCGCGGAGTTCCTGTTTGGCCGCTCTTTGGTCAAGACCTTCATCGACGGCGGATGGGCCATGTGGCCGATTTTGTTCGTGGCCATCTACGGTATCGCCTACATCATCTGGAAATTCATCACCCTGATGTATTGCAAGATCAACCTCAATGATTTCCTGAACAAGATCCTGCCTTTGATCAAGGAGAAGAAGATCAAGGAAGCGACCGAACTCGCCAAAAAGACCCGCGGACCTGTCGCAGCAGTTGTCTATGCCGGATTGCTCAAAGCCGACCGGGGCATCGAGGCTGTGGAGAAGAGCATGGAAAATGCCGCCATGGTCGAGATGTCTTATCTGGAAAAAGGTTTCGTGGAAATGACCACGACGATAACTCTCGCCCCCATGTTGGGATTCTTGGGTACGGTCAGCGGTATGATCGTCGCCTTTGACGCCATTGCCAAAGCCCGTTCTGTGGACGCCACCATTGTCGCCGACGGTATCAAGATCGCACTGATCACCACGCAAGCCGGTTTGGTGGTAGCCATCCCGGTACAATTCTTCTATAACATCTTCACCACCATGGTCGATGGCCTGGTCATCGACATGCAGAGAGCCTCAGAGAAGGTTACCGAAGCCCTCATCGAGTCTTGAGAGGGGGAACCATGAAAGTTACCCGCAAAAGGAAGCGAAAGGCGGAGATACCGACGGCCTCGACCGGCGATATCGCTTTCCTGCTGATCGTCTTCTTTATGTCGACCACCAAGTTCGATGTCAAGGAAGGGGTGAAGGTCCAGTTGAACAAGGCGGTTTCGCAGGAACAGATGCAAACCACCGAGATCAAACTGACCGAACAGGAAATGACCCGCATCGAGATCACCGCCGAAGGCTTGCTTAAAATCAATAATGATGAACCGCGCGCCTTTTCCGACGAGGATCTTGACGAAATGATCCTGTCCAAGGTGGAAATGCGCGAAGAAATCAACAGGAAAAGCACTGACCCGGAAGTAAAAAAGGTAAAGATGCTCTTTCTGGTGAAGACCAACACCGAAGCCAAATACAACGAGATGGTGCGGGTGGTAGATCATTTGGTCACCTACCGGGACCGAGCGATGATCTCCATTTCCACACAGATATAGGAGCGAGGATATGGCCAAGATAACTATCTCCAAACGTGCAGAAGCCACTATCCCGACCACTTCCACCGGTGACATCGCCTTCCTGCTCCTGCTCTTCTTTATGGTTTCGACCGTGTTTGTGCAGGAAAGAGTCTTTTGGGTGGCGCGGGAAAGGTTTCCCTTCGCCTCGGAAAACATCGAGCGGGTATCGCGCAACGAATCCGCAACGGTGTATATCACGCTGAAGGAAGAGATCCTGATCGATGATTTTCCCCGCAGCGTCGACGATACTTCGATCGTAGACGCCATGCAGGCCAAAGCCCGGGAAATCCCGACGCTGCAGGTATGTTTCCGAACCGACAGAGACACCCGCTATCAGGCGGTGCGCGATGTCATGATGCGTCTGCAGGACGCTGATACGCGCAATGTGGTCTTTGAGGTACAAAGAAAGCTGTGAGGTGAGCCATGACAGAAAAGACCTTTGACTGGAAGGACCATGCCAGCAGCCAGTTCTGCAAAGCCCTGGCTCTGGCGATCACCATCATGCTGTTCGCTTTCCTGGTGACGCCGCGCATGGATTCTCAGCGCAAGAAGGACCTGGTCGCCCAGGTCGAGATCGCTGAAGCACCGCCGGATACGCGTGAAAAAGAGGAAACACCTCAGGATCAGGAGATCCAGATCGATATCCCGGTGATCAGCGAAGAACTGGCCACTGAAGATACGCCGGAACTGGCTGCCGAACGGGCTCTGGCCCTGCAGCAGTTCGGCGACCTGCAAGCTACTACGAGTTCCAGCCTCAATCAAGGCAACGACGACCGTCCCTTTGACTTCGTACCTTGGGATGATCCTCCCGTACCGATCGGCCGCATCAACCCGGTGTATCCGGATTTTGCCAAGCGCGCCGGGGTGCAGGGAACCGTGATGCTGGAAGTGGACGTCTACAAAGATGGCACTGTGGGCAACATCAAGGTCCTGCGCTCAGTTCAGGGCGGCCCTGGCGGTCTTGACGAAGCTGCCATCAATGCCGTGCGCAACATCCGGTTCCAACCCGGCAAGAGCAGCGGCAACCCCGTTGACACGACCGTGAACATCCCCGTTGAATTCAAGTTAAATTAGATACATTGGGAGTACTGAATGAAGTTTAATAAGATCGCATTCAGCCTGCTGCTGATCGGATTGACCTGCAGCCTGGCTTATGCAGCAATGGCAGAACCAGCCTCTGGAACCAAAAAACTGGATCTCTCCAGATACCACAATGTGGGCAATATCTGGATGCGGGTCAGCAACTACGGCTTCTTTGGCTCCGGCGACGATGTGGTTCCGCAGTATCCCTCCCTGGAGTATCCGGGCGGAAGCGGAATCGACTACCTCTACCAGGGCGCGCTCTGGTTTGGAGCAAAAAAATACCGCCGTGACGATGCCGGCAGAAAGCTGTATTGGCGCGCGCTCAACCCCAGCGCCGACAGTATGGGCACCGTGGCCGAAGGCACCACCGACTGGCAGCCATGGATGAAACCGGTGATCGATACCTTGGTCACTGTGGGATTCGACGGCGATAAAGACCTCTATGAATTTCTTCCCGCCTACAATCCCCTGGTGGCCGGCAATGCACAGGCCCAAGCTCTGTATAACGAAAACAACACCCTGGACGGCATCGCTTATGCAAGTTCACGGCATCAGGAACGCGGTGAAGATGATGACGGAGATGGCAAGATCGATGAGGATTTTATCGGTTACACCTTCCCTCTTCGCCGGGCCAGCGAGTTACCAGCCCAGTTCCAGGAATTTGGCAGCCAGTATATCCACGATACCTATAACTACAACATCATCAATACCGGTACTAACATTGAGATTTGGTTCCCGCTCGGGTTCATGGATCTCTCCGACCGCAGTTATACCACCTACGCCTTCTCCAAGCCGCATGACGATGATGGGGACGGTTCGATTGACGAGGATGGCGCGCCCGTTTCCGAACAGGACTTCATTTCATTCTATTACGACTACTGTCCTTTCGGCACGACCGGCGACCGCGACCTGGGCCAATCACGTAGCACCAACCGGAATTATCCCCTTAATGTCCGCGTCCGACAGATGTCCTACCAATGGAGCTACGACTATATCAAAAACATGGTCTACGTCGAGTTCAATATCACCAACATGAATATTGCCACCCAAGACACACTGTTCGACTGCGCCATGGGCGTTTATATGGACTGCGACTGCGGTCCCCAGAGCATGGGCTCTGAAAAGGCTGCGGACGACCTCTCCGGCTATGTCAAAGGCGTGGGAAACGAATTCGCCTACACCTACGATGCTGATGGCGACGGCGGCCTGACCACAGGACTGGTCGGCGCCCGTGTTTGTACTCCCAGTCCGGAAGATCTGCAGTTCCACTGCTGGTATTGGAAGGTTGGCGACGGACCTGACGATTTCAACCCCTATTCCTTCACCTACCAACCCAGGCGCACCGCCAACGAGAAATATTGGCTGCTCACAGGGCGCAATCCCAACGAGACCAAGTTTGCCCCACTGCGCCCGGAACAGGACGATCTGACGGAATATGTCCAGCCTTCACCGAACGACACCCGGTTTCTCTTCTCATTCTACGGCGACATGGCCGGCATGAGCAATCCCACCGACGGCTCCTGGAACCTGGCTCCGGGCCGCACCATGAAGATCGTGGTGGCTGTGTTCCCGGGCGACAACAAACAGGATCTCAAGAAATCAGCCCAATGGGCCAAGATCATCTATGGCGAAGCTCAGACCCTGCACAATGTGGTGCTGCCGGATACCTTCCCCCACTACAATCCGCCTGAACCACCGGACATTCCCAAGCTCTATGCCGAATTGATGGATGACGGAAACCGCATTGATCTGTATTGGGATAACCGCAGTGAATTCTCCTATGACACCAAAACGGTGAATAGCGCCGAAATTGGCTGGCAGAACCCCAACAGCGTTTTTCTGAAGCCCGGTTTGGACAGTGATCCCACCCCCTACCACCCCAATAACTGGGATCCCATTCCTGAAGAATTCAGAGTGCAGACCGATGCTCAAGGAAACTACATCTGGAACATGAACGCGACTGTCAATCCCTGGACAGCATATCGCCTGAGGCATGACTTCCAAGGTTACTCCACCTGGGGCCGCAGCGGCAGTGGTTCCCAGGAAGACTGGACGATGATGGAGCGCTGGGACAAGATCGATACCGCCCAGGATCTGGCAGATTACGAGGTCAACGTCAATACGCCCTATGACTCGCTGTTTATCGATTACGGCGGTTATCTGGGCATCAACAAGGGACTGCCCAACCGCAATGCATGGACCGATACTGCCAACTACACACAATACACTGTGTTGGATCAGAATTACGCCTTCATCGCCAATCCCGCTGATACCTTCTACGGCTGGCCGATCTATGCCGCCGACGTGGACTGGTCCACAGCTCTGCAGGCCCAGGCAGAGCAGATCGCGACTGACAATCCCGATCTCCCGACGAATATCATCATGAAACTGCAGGCCCGGCTCTTCAAACATCCCCAGATGCGTGACGATGTCTTCGACGAACTCAGCGACTCCAAGATGATACCCTTGCCCGGACATGGCGGACAGGTGGTGTTACCGGCCAATGGAGGAACTCCGGATGATCTGTCCAAGCTCAAGAACGAACGCCTGGCGCGCCGCTATTACAGGGCCGCGATACACAATCCCCGCAAGGGCATCGAATATTACACTGCTGTTACTGCCTACGACCGGGGTATCCCTTCCAACGACCTGAATTACCTGGAAACCGGCCGCGACGCCGATGCCAACATGAAGATCTTCTTCCCTGGCACCATTGCCAAAAACAGCATGGACAACATCTACGTGGTGCCTAATCCTTATTTGGGTAGAAGCAAGTTCGACGGCCGGCGCGATAAGGACGAGAAAGGCGACAAAAGCCGCCGCCTCTGGTTCATCAACCTGCCCGAACGCTGCAAGATCCGTATCTACACCCTGGCCGGCGATTTGGTGGACGAGATCGACCATAACGGTGCTTACCAGGCCGACATCATCACCGTCTCCAAAGCCGCCTTGTTGGGCATTACCGCCAACGGCATGCACGACTGGAATCTGCTCTCAAAAAACAACCAGATCATAGCCCCCGGAGTGTATCTCTACTCCGTGGAAAATAAAGCCGACAACAAGATCAAGGTCGGCAAGTTCGTCATCATTAAATAGGGGAGGAATTGTGAAAAAGAACCTAGTCACGATCATCGCCGTCTGTTTGCTCATACTGCCCGGCCTGCTTGCCGCCAAGCCATTTGGCAAGGTGGGAACCGCCGCGTTGCAATTCCTCAAACTGGGCGTGGACGCCAGGGCTATCGGCATGGCTGAAGCCTACACCGCTGTCTCCGACGATGTTTCCTCCGTCTACTGGAATCCCGCCGGACTCGCTCCTGCCTATGAGAACCAAGTCCTGTTCTCACACACCAACTGGCCCGCCGGCATTTATCATGAGTTCCTTGCCGGAACCTACACCACCGGTGTCTCAACCTTCGCCGCTTATGGCTCGGTCCTGCACATGACCAAGATGGACATCACCGATGAAGACACTTTCGGTCCCACCGGCGAGCAGTTCAACAACAGCAGTGTCGCTATTGGCCTTGATTACGCGCAGCAGTTCACCAATAAATTCTCCGCCGGCATTGGCGTTAAGTACCTGCGTGAGAACCTGTACGAGTTCAGCGTCAACAGCTATGCCTTCGATGTCGGATCGATGTACAACACCGGCTGGCGTAACGTCAAGATCGGCATGGCCCTGCGCAATTTCGGCCCGGACATCCGCTATCTGGTGGACGATGACGAGGACGGCGCTTCTGACGAGGATCCCTTCGACCTCTTCGACAATGACGGCGACGGGCTTATCGATGAAGATGGTCCCGAACTCGAATCCAAGATCCCCATGAGTTTCTCTCTGGGCATCAGCGGAGACCTCAAGCGCACCGACACCAGCTACTGGATCGCTTCATTGCAGCTGGACAATGTCATCGACCGCATGGAAACTTGGAACCTGGGCACCGAATACAAATTTGGCAGCCTCTTCCTGCGCGGCGGATATCAATTCAATTACGACACCAACGGATTCAGCGCCGGTGTGGGATATCAGGTCCCCACCCGCTTTGCCATTCTCAATATCGATTATGCCTACACCAATATGGGCGCTTTGGCTGAGACTTTCCTCAACAGCGCACACCGCCTTTCGATCAAACTAAGATACTAAGCATATGACCTAAAAAACATGGAGGTAACAATGAAAAAACTCTTACTGGTCGTATTAACGCTCAGCTTCCTGCTCTCTCTGGCCTTCGCCCAGGAAATGCAACCGGCTGACAATAAGAAACCGCTGGATAGCCCGCAAGGCATCCGCATGCCACAATCCAGGGAAGTCCCGGAATACACCTTTACCAAACTGCCCACTGCCATCATCACCAACTACTATGACTACATGATCGGCAGTTACAACGGCTTGCCCCTGAGGACCATTCCCCAATCCGCAGGCGGCGGTTATTTCATGACCTACCATGGTCGCCGCCAGCCCACTGCCACACGCCGCGCCTTCTACACCTACATCGACGAGCAGGGCAACATAGTCAACAACAATGAGATCACCAGTGTCCAAAACCACGAAGGTTACTCCACACTGGCAGTCGACCCTGTCTCCGGCAAGCCCTTGTATGCCTGGCACTGCGATGCTGGCGACAATGATGGCGACGTCTACGAAGTGCAGGGTACTTCCGATGCCTTCATCGCCGGGATTGCCGGCCTGTTCAACGATCTGCAGATCATTCTGGACAGCCCTTACACCATGACCTCCCCCAGTGGAGTGACCACCACCAACAGCGAGTTCATCTGGCCCACTGCCCAGATCGGACCCTCCCCCATCGCCGGCAAGAGAAGGATCTACCACGCCGCGCGCAACTCCGAGACCA
This sequence comes from uncultured Candidatus Cloacimonadota bacterium, assembly GCA_964463825.1. GTDB lineage: Bacteria > Cloacimonadota > Cloacimonadia > Cloacimonadales > Cloacimonadaceae > Syntrophosphaera. The sequence goes on from CAYXEF010000019.1 coordinate 27,283, forward strand.
ACACCCAAGGCCCCTCTGAGAACCTGCGCCTGGCCTATGCGGACTTCAACGCCGATGACATCGAAAATGGCGTGCCCTTGGTTTGGAACAGCGTGACCGTCCCCGAAATGGACGACTGGAACGTTGACGACGAATGGCGCCGCCCCTTCCATGCCATTGCCGCTGATGACGCCGGCAACGTCTATTATGCCGGATACCATTTCGCAGTGGCCGCCGACGGCACCACGGACATCAACGAACCTGACGCCGACGTCTTCATCTGTCCCAACTACGGCCAGGGCACCTGGACCCGCATCAGCGAATACAGCCACCTGCCTACCTATAACCCTCCCGCCACACCCGGCGGTACCGCGGGTTATTGGACCAATTCCGACAATGGCGACATCCCTTACGCCGACAACGAGATCTATTGGGCGCTGGCCAACTCCTCCCACGTCAACGCTGTCGTGGACAGCGACGGCAAGGTCCACGTCTTTGGCGTCTGGGCGCTCAGCACCTTCAATGGATACTATTATCCCGCCCTGCAGTTCATGAAGGAATTCGTGTTTGATCCCGCCACCCAGGACTTCACTTTCCGCGAAGTCTATCCCCAGAAAGATCCCACCGATACCGTCAACCAGTGGTTCACACCCTGGGATATCGAAGCTCCCTGGGGCGATGTGGACGAATACGGCGGAGACGCCACCAGCGGATATTTTCCTCTGATGGTGACCGACTGGCCCTTCCCGCACTGGGATACCACCGCCCACGGCGATGCCATGCTCTTCCACTACAACAACTCTAAAATCTCCGAATCCAACGATGAGGATATGATGGTTGCAGTGTGGCAGAACAGCGACCGCGCCCGGATGTACAACTACTACTCCGACACCGACTACGCCGCCTATGCCAACACTCCCGAGATCTGGATCTCCGTCTCCCCGAACAACGGTGAACTCTGGAGCGAACCCATCATCCTCAACAACGTGGACACCCCGCAGATGTCCGGAATCAAGCCCATGTGGGTCTATCCCGCCGACAAGGTCCTGTATGTGAGCACCGATGCCCAAAACCGCAAGATCGGCAAGATCGGCATCATGTTCTACAACGACTTCACCTGGGGCTCCAACGCCATTACTCCTTCCTACCATCCCAATGCCGATGGCGGCGAAGTGATGTTCATGGAACTGCAGATCACCTTCCCGCCCAGCACTTCCAATGACGAGCCGGTCTCGCCCGCGGTCACCAACATGTTGAACCAGAACTATCCCAACCCCTTCAATCCTGAAACCACCATCAGCTTCAACATGCCCGAAGCCGGCCAGGCCAACCTCGCCATTTACAATGTGAAAGGCCAGCTGGTCAGGACCCTGGCCAACGGCAAGTTCGGCTATGGCAAGCAGAGCTTCGTCTGGAACGGAACCGACGACAACGGACAAGACGTCACCAGCGGACTCTATTTCTACCGCCTGACCGTCAACGGACATACCGAATCCAAGAAAATGATGCTGATGAAATAATCAGCCTCAATAACCATATCACGACAACCCGGGTGCCTGCCACCCGGGTTGTTCTTTTGGCTGAACTTTCCGCCCGGATCCCCCGGAAGCCTGGCTAGTCCACTACCTGCCAGTCTCGCTCCGAGTTCCCGCCCCGGCGGCGTGAAGTCCGCGGGAAATCGAAAGTGTGTCAGCGTTCCAGCCTTCCGGCGGCAGTCTGTGCCTATCGCGATCGAAGTTTGTGCTTGACAACATTTCATAGCGCAAACAGATATGATCCAGCCTAAAAATCGCACCCCGTCCCGGGATTTTTGCCCGGTTGCAGCTTCGTTTATACTTCTTGTCCTTTGGGATTGTTTGCTTATTTTATTATATGTATAAGCGCCTGCGGCCATCCGGTCCCGGGCATGGGAGTTGTCAACCATATTAGAAGGAGACTTGTTATGAAACGCGTCTATTTGTTCGCCCTGCTGTTGGCGCTGGTGCCAACGCTTCTTCTGGCGGAGATTCTGCCGGCCGGACCCCAGGCCCCGACCCTGGACAAGCCGATGGGGCGGCAACTCCCCCAGTTCCGTGATCCGCCCTCCTACACTTTCACGAAACTGCCCACCGCGATCATCACCAATTACTATGACTACATGATCGGCAGTTACAATGAGACTCCGCTTTTGGTGATTCCGGACGCTGCGGGCGGCGGCTATTTTATGGCCTACCACGGCCGGCGCCAGGCCACTTCGACCCGGCGTGTGTTTTACACCTATCTGGACACCGCGGGCAATGTGATCAACAATAACGAGATCACCAGCGTACAAAACCACGAAGGCTTCCCCGGCATCGCCCTCGATCCCGTGACCGGCAAGCCGATGTATGCCTGGCACGCCAACGCTGACGATGATACCAACCTTGAGGTGCAATTCACTTCCGATGCCTTCATCGCAGGAATCGCCGGTCTGTTCAACGATGTCGTGATCGTCGGCGAAGCACCGATCAGCATCACCACTCCTGGCGGAGTGACCTCCACGGACAATGAGTTTATCTGGCCCGCCGTCACCATCGGCCCCTCCCCCATCGCCGGCAAACGTCGCGTCTATGTGGGTATGCGCAACTATGTCACCCATGCCCTAAATGACTATCCCTGCGAGAATATGCGTTTCGCGTACGCCGATTTCAGCGGCGACGATATCGAACAGGGCACCCCGCTTACCTGGAGCCATATAACCATCCCGGAAATGGACACCTGGAACCACGACCCGGATGTCCTGCGCCGCCCCGCCGGAGCAATCCTGGCTGACAACGCCGGCAACCTCTACTGGGCCGGACACCATGGCGCACAGGACGCAGACGGCGGCATCGACGAAGCAGACATGGATGTTTTTGTCTGCCCAAACTACGGCCAGGGTACCTGGACCCGTTACAGCGATTTCAGCAACCTCCCCACCTGGAATCCCAATTCCGCGCCCGATGACACCACCGGATACTACACCGATCCCGACAACGGCGACATCCCCTACGGCGACAGCTCGCTTTATTTCGGCTTGGCAAATTCCGGCCACATCAACGCCGTCATGGACCACAACGGCAAGATCCACGTCCCCGGCCTCTGGTCGCTGAATACCGCTAACGGATACTACTATCCCGCCTTGCAGTTCGTCAGGGAATGCGTGTTCAATACCGCCGATCAGACTTACGAAATCCGCGACATCTATCCCAGAAGCCCTGAAGACACCTACAACTCCAACTTCACGCCCTGGGACATGGAAGCCCCCTGGGGCATCGAAGACGGCTGGAACGGCGATGCGGTCAACGGCTATTATCCCATGATCGCCACCGCCTGGCCTTTCCCGCATTGGGACCAGACCGCGCATACCGATGCCATGTTCTTCCATTACAACGGCATCAAACTCTCCGAGCCCAACGACCAGGATATGATGGTCTGCATCTGGCAGGACAGCGAGCGCGCCCGCATGTTCAATTACTACTCCGACACCGATTACTCCGCCTATGCGAACACGCCCGAAATCTGGATCTCCGTCTCCTCCGACGCCGGACACAACTGGAGCGAACCGATCATCCTGGACAATGTCAATACGCCGCAATTTACCGGGCTCAAGCCCATGTACGCATATTGCGCCGACAAAGTCATATTCACCGGCATGCAGGGCGCCAGTCCCGTCGGCAAGATCGGCGTCATGTTCTACAACGACTTCACCTGGGGCTCCAATGTCAATCAGCCGCCCTACCATCCCAACCCCGATGGCGGAGAAGTGATATTCATGGAACTGCAGATCGTCTTTCCGCCGCCCGTTTCCAGCGACGATCCCGTGACCCCCGTGGTGACCAGGATGCTGCACCAGAACTTCCCCAACCCCTTCAATCCGCAGACCACGATCAGCTTCGACCTGCCGCAGTCAGGTCCCGCGCGCCTGGACATCTACAACGTCAAAGGCCAGCTGGTCAAAAACCTGGTCAACGCTGACCTGGGCTTCGGCCGCCACAGCTTTGTCTGGAACGGCACGGACGCCAACGGCCAAAACGTCTCCAGCGGCCTCTATTTCTCCCGCCTGACCGCCGGCGGCCAGACCGAATCCAGCAAGATGATGCTGATGAAATAAACGTCACCACACAGACTTAACCATAGGGATGGCCTCCTGGTCATCCCTTTTCTATTGTTTGGGAATATCGCTGTCGGAGGCTGCGCGCTTACTTTTTCAGCATCAGCCAGATGAAGAATGGACAGCCCACAGCCGCGGTCACCACCCCCACCGGGAGTTCGATGGCGGCGATATTGCGCGCGATTAGGTCGCAGAGCGCCAAAAAGATCCCGCCCGAGGCCAGCGACCAGACAAACACCCGTTTTTGTCCCGCAGGCACGAAAAACCGTACCAGATGCGGGATGATCAATCCCACGAAACCTATGATCCCGGCATAAGCCACCGTGATCCCTACCAGCACTGAACTCAGCACAAAGATCTCTTTGCGCACCCGCGAGACGTCGATGCCCACGCTGCCGGCGTAAACGTCCCCGCCGCTCATGATGTCCAAAGCCGCGGAACGAAAGTAGAGCCGCAGCAACACCAATAGGGAAAGCCCCGCCAAAGCCAGAAACAGCCGCCATTCCCCATGTGTGAACACCCGTCCCAGATTGCCCATCAGCGTGCCCAGAATGATCATCGTGTCTTTTTGGAACAGGTACATCACCAACGATATCCCCGCGGCGAAAAACATGCCTGCGATCACGCCCGCGATCAGCAGCCGGCTGCGGTCGAAACTGCCCCGTTTTTGCGCCAGGCGCCAGACCAGGACGAGGGTCAGCGCCGCGCCGATAAAGCCACCCAAAGGCATCAGCAGACTCAGGCCCAGCACGCCGAACAGGATCGATCCGAAAGCCGAGCCGGAGGAAATGCCCAGAATGTAGGGTTCGGCCAGAGGATTGACCAGCATGAGTTGGTAGACACTGCCGATCCCCGCCAGCGCCAGCCCCGTGAACAGCGTCAGGGCAAGGCGCGGCAGCCGCAGGTTCCATACGATGTTGGCGTCGTCCGCCCCGCCCCAGAGCGACAGCGCCAGCACGCCCGCCCCTGCCAAAGCAAAAAGCGCCATGGCCAGATAACGCCGCTTCATTGGACCCCCGCTTGCTCGAAAATCTCCTGCAAACGCCGCATCGCCTGCAGCGTGCGCGGAGTGGCGCGCAGCAGGCAATCGGGATCGATGTCCGCCTCGAAGTACACGCGCTTGTGCCGTATCGCCGGGATGTCCTGCCAGCCTTTGCGGGCCAGGATCTGGGGCAGCGTGTCCTGAGAAAAGCAGATCATGATCTCTGGCGCCGCGGCAACCACATCTTCGGCTTTTACCCGCGCGTAATCACGCTCCAGGCGGCTGAAAACGTTGTCCCCGCCAGCGGTCTCGATCACTCCGCCCACAAACGACGAGTCCGAAACGCTCATCAGCGGGTCGCGGTAGATCTCCAGATAGACCCTGGGGCGGGGTTTTCCGGCTGCGCGAGCCGCGATGGCCCGGATTTCGCGGTCCAAACTGTCCGCCAAAGCCGCAGCCTCTTTTTCCCGGCCGAGCAGTGAGCCGATGCGCATTGTTTCCCGAGGCAGATCCGTCACCCGGCGAAAATGTACTTGCTCCACTTTGAGGCCCAGTTTCGCCAGTTCCTGCGTCAGAGCTTCCTGCTCCAGTGCGGATGTGAACACCAGATCCGGTTTCAGGGCCAGGATCGCCTCCCGCTTGACCGCGCCGAATTTACCCACCTGAGGCAACTTGCGCAGCTCCGGCGGATAGTCGCATTCCTCGGTCACTCCCGCGATCTGCTCCGTGGCACCCAATGCGGCGACCAGTTCAGCCACCTCGGG
>CAYXEF010000020.1:0-32230 GCA_964463825.1 uncultured Candidatus Cloacimonadota bacterium
GGACAACTGATTGAGGAATCGGATCGATTTCTGGTTTAAATCCACTCTGTGCGAGCTAGTTTGGCAGATCTTACATGTATCGGTTCAATCATCCTGGATCTCACAATCCCTGCTGGACAACTTACGAGATCAGCATGCGCCATGACTAAAACGCCCATATAGTTATGCGCAAGTCCCGAGGGTCAGATTGATCACCAAAACGGCCTTCCGGCAAATCCGTTGCGAATATCTGGAGCAGTCCTTCTGACATGGCACGAGAACTGCTCTATGGATGCAAAGCATTAAATGATAATATATTATCCGCCTTGACCCGGTTCCCGGACTCAAGTCCGGCCAGCGATCGGTCCGGCAGCGGAGCATTATTTACACTAAAAAGCACTTGACATAATCAGCCATGCTTAATATGATGTATCACAGATTCCGATGTCGCCTTTATCAAGACGAACTACCGCTTCCAGGAGGCAAGCAATGATTGGAGAAAGAATCAAAGAGCTGCGTCACGACCTCAAACTGTCGCAGCTGGAATTGGGAGATAAAATCGGGGTCAACCCTTCGGCGATCTCCCAGATGGAAAGCAACAAGATCAATCCCGCTCTGGATACCATGATCCAGTTGAGCCACCATTACGGCGTCAACCTGCACTGGCTGATCACCGGCGTCGGCTCCATGTACGAGGTGACCGGCGATATGGAGGGATCCACCGAGCGGCGTCTGGGCAAAATCCGCGACTACCTGCACAAGGAACTGGACACTCTGATCCGCACCAAGCAGGAAGCCGCGCTCTACGGCAGCATCGAGCTCCCGGTGGCGGGAGAAATCCCGGCCGGTCCGCCAGCTGAGAGTGTGGACAGTTCGCTGGAGATTCTGGCTGTGAACCGCGGCATGATCGAAGGCGAGCCGGCCGAGTACGTCTGCCTGCGGGTTAATGGACACAGCATGGAACCGCTGGTGATGCACAACGATCTGGTGTTGATCCGCCAAACCCAAAAGTGGGACAAGCTCGACGGCTCGATCTGCGCCCTGCGCATCGACGGCGCGATCACGCTCAAGCGCCTGAGCCTGGATCCGCGCAGCAAACTGATCGTGCTGCTCTCCATCAACGACGAGTATCAGCCCATCCTGGTTAATCCGCAAGAACACCGGGACATCGTGCTGATCGGCTCGCTGCGCTTCCTCTACCGCAAGCTGCAGTAACCTGGTGGGGCTACAGATGCTTACCTTGATATTCATACTTAGTTCCCTGGGCGCCTTGCTGGCACTTGTGACGGTGATACTGCTGTGGCGCCAGCTGTCTGTAATTGCCAAACTCAGGGAAGGCCTGGGCAATGCGGCGTCCGAAAAGGAAACACTGGAGCGCGGCCTACGCGACGACGTGCAACGCCTGCGCGGAGACCTGCTCTCTACCGAGGCCGAAACCAGAAAGGAACTGACCGCGTCGCTTTCCCTCCAAAACGAGAGTCTGGGCAGCCAAAGCCGCAATTTACGCGAAGAACTGACCACCGCGCTGGCCGCCCTCAACCAACAAATCAACTCCGACGCGGCCAAAAACAGAGCCGAACTCATCCAGGCCCTGAACAACCTCTCAGACACTCTGGCCCGCAAACTGCAGGAACTCACCCAGACCCAGCAAAACCAGTCCGAAGCATTGAAGACCTCGCTCGAGGGCAGGATGGATCAGATCCGCAGCAACAACGAGACCAAGCTGGAGGAAATGCGCAAGACCGTGGACGAGAAACTGCACGACACCCTGGAAAAGCGGCTGGGAGAGTCCTTCAAGCAGGTCAGCGAACGGCTGGAACTGGTTCACAAGGGCTTGGGCGAAATGCAGAGCCTGGCCAGCGGAGTCGGCGATCTCAAGAAGGTGCTGACCAATGTCAAGAACCGCGGCATCATGGGCGAGTACCAGCTGGACATGCTCTTGGAACAACTGCTCTCGCCGGAACAGTATGTGCGCAACTTCAAGCCCCATAAACGACGCGAGGAGACTGTGGAGTTCGCCGTGCGCTTCCCTGGACGGGATGAGGACCAGGAAGCCCTTTATCTGCCGATCGATGCCAAATTCCCCCTCGAGGACTACAATCGATTGCTGGAGGCTTGGGACAAGGGCGATCCTGCGGCGGTGGAATCAGCGCGTAAGGGCTTGCAGACACGCATCATAGGCTGCGCACGCGACATTCGCGACAAATACCTCAATCCGCCCCTGACCACGGATTTCGCTCTGCTCTTTTTACCCGTGGAAGGACTCTACGCCGAAGTGCTCAGGGACCCGGAACTCTTTGAGCTGCTGCGCCGCCAATATCAGGTGATCGTGGTCGGCCCCACGACAGTGACCGCCATCCTGAACAGCCTGCAGATGGGCTTCCGGACCCTGGCCATCGAGAAACGCAGCGGCGAGGTCTGGAAGATCCTCAGCGCCGTGAAAAGCGAATTCGGAAAATTCGGCGAGGTGCTGGATCGCACCCGCAAGAAATTGCAGGAAGCGTCCAACACGATCGAGACCGCCAGCCACCGCAGCCGTCAGATCCAGAAAAAACTGAACAAAGTGCAAGATCTGCCATCCGGGGAAAGCGATCAGATCCTTGAACTGGAAGGCCAGACGGAAGATTGGTCAGTACCCGTTCCGGACTCCGGGGATGATTTTACTTGACGCGGGCAGCGGGCAGCGGTTTGCAGTTTTTTTATCAGAACAATGACTAACAAACCTGGAGGTTAAACATGTTCCTGACCGGAAATCATTTGGAGGAAGTCTTCCACAAAGCCAAACAGCGCAGGTTCGGCATCATCGCTTCCAACGTGGTGTTCGACACCCAGATCCGGGCCATCGTGCAGGGCTACGCCGCGGTCAAATCCGACGGCCTCCTGCAGATGAGCAGCGGCGCCTGCAAATACGCGGCCGGCGCGTCCCAAGACATCAAAGCCGGTGCGCAGCTGATCTCGGCCATGATCAAAACCTTCGCCGCGCAGTTTCCCCATAGCGGCGTCGGACTGCACATCGACCATGCCACGCCCAATTACTTCGATTTCATCGTCTACTGCATCGAAAACAAGTTGGTCAGCTCCGTGATGATCGACGCCTCGCAGGAAGATCTGGCGGAGAACATCCGCATCACGCGGGAGGTCGTTGACGTCGCCCACAAACACGGCATCATAGTGGAAGGCGAGATCGGCCACATCAAGGGCACCGAGGACGAGATCGTCTCCGAGACCGAGCTTTACACCAAGCCGGAAGAAGCGCTGGAGTTTGTCCAGAAGACCAATGTCGACCTCTTTGCCGCCTCCGTGGGCACCAACCACGGCGTCTCCAAGGGCGAGAATATCGTACTGCGCCTGGATCTGATCAAGGAGATCGACGATCTGCTCATCCGGCACAAGGTGGAGCGCGGACTGGTCCTGCACGGCGCTTCCGGCCTCACCGACCAGCAGCAGCAAACCGCCATCGCCAACGGCGTGGTCAAGATCAACAAGGACACCCACTACCAGATGGATATGGCCGCTGAGATCCAAGCTTATTGGGAAAAGGAAAAATACGCCATCGTCTGCCCGCCGGACGTCGATCCCGCCGCCTATGTGCCCAACAAGGGCAAGTTTGATCCCCGCAAGTGGCTGATCAAGGGCGAGGAAAGGATGCAGAAGACCGTGCAGGATTTCTGCCTGATGAGCGGCAGCGCCGACAACAGCATATTACTCTGATCAAGGAGCATAAATGAAAAACGTAGCAATCAACGGATTTGGCCGCATCGGACGCCTCGTCCTGCGCGCCATCGTCAAGGATCATCCCGATCTCAATGTCGTAGCCATCAACGATATCACCGACGCCAAGACCCTAGCCTACCTGCTCAAGTACGACAGTGTGCACAAGATCTTTGCCGGCGAGGTCAGCCACACCGATGACAGCATCGTGGTCAACGGAAAAAGCATCCGCATCTTCGCGGAAAAAGACCCCGAAGCCCTGCCCTGGAAAAACTTGGGCGTGGAGCTGGTGGTGGAATCCACAGGCGTCTTCAATACCCGTGAAAAAGCCGCCAAACACCTCAAGGCCGGCGCCGCCAAGGTCGTCCTCACAGCCCCCGCCAAGGACGAGGTCGACGCCACCGTCGTCATGGGAGTCAACCACCAGACGCTGAAACCTGAACATGTGGTCATCTCCAACGCCTCCTGCACCACCAACTGCCTGGCACCCGTCGCCAAGGTCCTGCAGGACAAATTCGGCATCGTCAACGGCCTGATGACCACGGTGCATTCCTTCACCAACGACCAACGCATCCTGGATCTGCCCCATAGCGACCTGCGCCGCGCCCGGGCCGCCTCCATGAGCATGATCCCCACCTCCACCGGCGCCGCCAAGGCCATCGGACTGGTGATCCCGGAATTGGCGGGCAAACTGGACGGCATCGCCATCCGCGTGCCCACGCCTGACGGATCACTGGTCGACCTGAGCGTCAATCTGGAGCGCGAAGTCACCAAGAGCGAGATCAACGCCGCCATGCAGGAAGCCGCCAACAGCTATCTCAAAGGCTATTTGCAATACAGCGAGGAAGCCCTCGTCTCCATCGACATCGTCGGCAACAGCCATTCCTCGATCTTCGACGCCCTGTCCACCAACGCCAAGGGCAAACTGGCCAAGATCTTCAGCTGGTACGACAACGAGTGGGGCTATTCCTGCCGCGTCGCCGACCTGCTGACTTATCTGGGCAAACTCTGATCCCCTTTGACTGAGGGCGGCGGAAGACTCCGACCGCCGCCCCGATCATTATTCATGGCCAAATACTATTATACCTACGAAGGACGCACGCTTGGACCGGTGAACGAAGACGGGATCATGTCCCTGATCCTGGAAGACAAACTCACCACCGAATCCCAGGTGATGCCAGCCAAATCCCCGCAATGGGTCAGGATCAGCGAACTGCCGGAGCTCATGCGCTACCTGCATCAATCCGACCAGCGCCTGCCATCCTCGGAGGTCGATTTCGTCACCCTCACCGAGGAAGACCCCACCGATCCCGTCTTCTTTCATATCCCCCTCAGCCGTCTGATCGTCTGTTCGCTGGTCAGCGCGGGCTTGTATGAATGGTATTGGTTGTACAAGAATTGGCATTTTCTGCGCTGGGTGCGCAAAGACATGAGTTTCGGCCTCTCGTTTTGGCGGGACATGGCCAATCCCTTCCGCTTGGTCAATATCTTCAACAAGATCGCCCTGGATAAGGAACTGAACCGCGCCGTACCCTATAGACGCAATTTTGGCATGAATGGAACGATCTGGCTGCTGACCTGGTTCGTCAGCCATTTCCTGTTTCTGATTCCCGTGCAAAACTACATCAACGCCGCCAACGCCAAACTGGGTCGCCGCTACACGGAAGCAAGCTTCGGGCACTACCTGGCATTGGTTTTGGGTGCTCTGGGCTGGCTAGTCCTGTTGATATCCCTACTCTAGAGATCACCCCCGGTTTTAGTAAGTTTCACCCCTGGTAGTGGAACTCCGCGACTCCGGCGGATGACGGCAAAGGGCTCTTCAATCCGTTTCACAGCATTCAAGTTCTTAGGAGTTCCCCTGGCCCGCATGAGTTATTCAACTCCGGTGTATCCTGTTTCTTGTGTTCCCTTTCCGTCCTTGCCTCTCCTGTAATGGCTTGCTTGTAAGCCTCTGCAATGCCTCCGCTGTGTTGACGCTGAGCGTCAGGGGCAGGTCAGGAGAGGCTGTGCGGTAACTTGTGTGAGCCCAGCCAGGGACATCTCTATACGATACTGGGTGACGAATGGAAGATAATGTGTTACATTGATTTGCGGTGGCGTAGATTGGCGAGTCTGCCTTCCCTGCATAGAGATAAACTGCCTCGTTTCATCCCTGACAGGATTAGCTTGTTTTCCGCCCTGTCAGAAGGGTAATCTTGCTTACTGAGGATCGCGGTCTGAGCTTGGCGCTGCCTCGCTTGCCTTTTTATGTGTGAGCCAGTCCAGCAGATGCGATTTGCGGCGAATGCGGATCAGCCACCAGACGAAGAAGCCCAAAAGGATCGCCACTCCGGATCCCAGCAGGTAGACCAGCCAACTGACCCCCCGTTTCATCTCCACCACCATCAACTCGTACTTGTTCCACATCTGCAGGGTGTCGTATTTCCACAGCACGGTTTTGCCCTTTTGATCGATGTAATCGGCGGCGGTGTTGGCGGTGAGGATCTTCCAGGGTACATGGAGTTTGTAGGTCCAGACCGGGTGCTGGGTTTGCTGCTGGCTGTAAATGCCTTCCAGGATGTCGCCCAGCACGTCTTCTTCCTGTTCCTGGCTGCCCAGCGAGATACGGCGTTTGAAGACGATGTTGCCGTCCGGCATCTTGTTCAGGGTGATGCTGCCCCAGAAATCCGCCGCGGACAACTGATCGTTGATGTTGTTGAAGGACTCGATGTCGTCAAACTTGAAACTGACGCTGTAAACGACATAAGGGCCCGTCCGGGAGACCTGGGAATACTGGAGATGGATCCCCGGCAGCTCCGCCTTGCGCATGATTTCCTGGGTGTTGGCGTAATTGGAACGGTGGATCAGACGCAGCTTGGCTTTACCGGAGCCATCCGGATTCAGCCACAGTTCTTCGTCGTATTCCACGCAGCCCGCCAGCAGGATCAGCATGAGCAATAACGGCAGCAGTTTTTTCATGGGTGGGTCGTTCCTCTTCCAAACACGCCTTTTTTAACCATTAAAAGAACGATCGCTTTTTTGGCAAGCAAAATATATATTATGGGTGGCAGAGGAAATTTCTGTTGACAAAACCACCTGCCTTGGGAGCTTTTGGCTCTAGCGTCACAATCAAGGAGTGAAACATGACAGAACTACGCCAGATATATCATTGCCCGATCTGTGGCAACCTCGTCGAGATGCTGTTCGCCGGTGCCGGAGAGCTGGTTTGCTGCGGTCAGCCTATGCAGTTGCTGGAAGGCAACACTGTGGACGCGGCCAAAGAGAAACACGTGCCGGAAATCACCGAATTGGGCGACAAGATCAAGGTCAGCGTGGGCTCCGTAGCCCATCCCATGGAGGAGAAGCACTACATTGCCCTGATCGAGGTTCTCACCGAAAACAAGGTCCTGCGCCGCGAACTGAAACCCGGCGATGCGCCGGAAGCCGTATTCCGCGTCAAAGCCGATAAGGTTCTTGAAGTTCGGGAATACTGCAATCTGCATGGCCTGTGGAAAACCGTCAAATAACGCTACTGAAAGGATAAAGCACCCATGTCATTCAAGGAAACCCGCACCGCCGACAACCTGATGAAGTCCTTTGCCGGAGAGAGCCAGGCGCGCATGCGCTATCTCTATGCCGCCAAAACAGCCAAGAAAGAGGGCTTTGAGCAGATCAGCAACATCTTCACCGAGACCGCCGAAAACGAGAAGGAGCATGCCAAGCTGTTCCTCAAACACCTGATCAAACAAGGCCTGGAAGGCGCTCCCCTGAGCATCATGGCCACCTACCCGGTAGGCTGGTCGCCGGACAGCACGCTCAAAAACCTGCAATACGCGGCAGATGGCGAAAAAGAGGAATGGACCGAGCTCTACCCCATCTTCGCCGAGATTGCCGAAGAAGAAGGATACAAGGACATCGCCCTCACCTGGCGCCTGGTGGCCAAGGTGGAAAAGGAACATGAAGCGCGATATCGAAAACTGTATGAAAACGTCAAGGATATGAAGGTCTTCAAGAAAGACGGCACCGTATTCTGGAAATGCAACAACTGCGGCTACATCCACGAAGGTCCGGAAGCTCCCGCCTCCTGCCCCTGTTGCCTGCATCCCCAGGCCTATTTTGAACTCCACTGCACAACTTATTAAAGAGGACAACATGCAAAAATACCAATGCATCGCCTGTGGCTGGATCTATGATCCCGCTGAGAACGACGATATCCCATTCGAGCAACTGCCCGAAGATTGGGTCTGCCCTGAATGCGGTGTCGGCAAAGACATGTTCGAACCGGTCGACTGACCTGAATTCGATTGGGAAAGCCTGCCCCGCGCAGGCTTTCCTTTTATAAGCCTGCACAACTCTAGCGAGGATAATATGACCATCAAAGATTTCAACGAAATACTGGATTTTGCCGTCGCCCGCGAACAGGAAGCCGTCAAATTCTACCATGATCTGCAGCAGGAAACCAAGTTCCAGGCCCAGCTGGATATGCTCAAGGATCTCGAAGCCATGGAAATGGGGCACATCGTCGTGATTGAGAACATCCGCCGCCAGGGCGTCTCCGAAGCTGACATCCCCTCAGTGCCCAACCTCAAGATCAGCGAGTACCTCACCGCCGATGTGGAAAACCTGGAACTCACCTACCAGAACATCCTGATCAAGGCGATGAAACGCGAGGAAAAATCCTTCAAACTCTATTCCGAAATGAGCGCCAAATTCCCTGACAGCGAGATCGCGACCTTGTTTCGCAAACTCGCCGCCGACGAGGCCAAACACAAACTCATCTTCGAACGGCTATACGACGACTGGATCAGCACCGGCAATTGAAACTCGCCCTAGATACCTCACAGAGTTCCGGTTCCATCGCGCTGTGGGACTCCGGGCGTATCGTCTACAGCGCTTACTTCAACATCGCCATCACCCACAGCGAGACCCTGATGCCGCAGCTGGACGCCGGCTTGCGCCTCTGCGGCTACGCGGTGTCTGACATCAAGGCGGTGCTGCTCACGCTGGGACCCGGATCCTTCACCGGGCTGCGCATCGGCCTGGCCTCCGCCAAGGGCATAGCCTACGGGCTGCGGATCCCCCTCCTGAGCTTCGACACCCTACGGCTCTGCGCCTTACAGCGCCATAAATGCGGGTGCCGGATCCTGTCCGTGCTGGACGCAAAAATGCATCAGGTCTACGCTGCACTTTACGATGAAGATCTGATAGAACTGCAGTCACCCCGGGTCTGCGCAGCTGAGGAACTGGTGGATTGGGACGCGCGCGGTTGTTATCTGCTGGGCAGCGGATCTGATTTGGTGCAGCCTGTCTTGGAGAGTGCCGGCTTTAACGCCGTCAGGGTATATGAACAGCCCCTCAACGCTGCCGGATTGTTCCAGCTGGCGGAGCTCTTTCCCCAGGAGGAGATCTACGACCTCGACCGCCTGGCGGAGCTCGAACCCCTCTATCTGAGGGAATCCACGGCTCAGGTCAGATTAAGCCAGGGCTGAGGGTTCAGGATTTCTTGACCTTGCAGGTGCTGATCCCGAACAGCGTGTAGAGGGGGCAGAATCCGATCAGGGCCGTGGCTAGCGGAATCAGCGCCAGCAAGCCCCACCAGGATTTGAAAATGATGGCCAGGGCGATGATCACCGCGGCGATGATGAACCTGATGATCTTGTCATTGATACCGACGTTCTTTTTCATTTAGGACTCCTATTGGTTTGGTGAATTGTTCCTAAGAACAGATATAATCACAAATCGGACGAAGGCAAAATCATGTTTCTGCTTTTCGGTAAGGAAACCCATCCCAACGCAGCGGCAACCGGCGATTTTGATTGACAGGATGGGCTCTCCCAAATGGCATGACCGTCAAGGGAACCCGTGCCGCCGCTTGCGGCCAGGCCGGATCCCGGAACCGCTTAAACAACAGGAGTCAATATGGACTACGCACAGTACGCCGTTTCCCAGATCGTGAAGCTTTGCCGCATACCCAGCCCCTCTGGCTACACCGGCTTGGTGCGGGAATACCTGCTAAATGAATTGCGGGACGTGGGCTGCCAGCCCAGCTTATCGCACAAGGGCTCGGTCCTGGCCTGTTTGGGCGGCGAGGGCGATCCGCTGGTTTTGGCGGCGCATGTGGACACCCTGGGCGCCATGGTCCGTGCCATCAAGAGCAACGGCCGTCTGCGCTTCACCAAGATTGGCGGATATCCGGAAAACAACATCGAAAACGAGAATGTCACCGTCCATACCCGCGACGGCCGCCAGTACAGCGGCACTGTCTATATCAACGGCCCGGCGGCGCATGTCTACAAGGATTCCGGCAGCGCCAAGAGGGACGACGCGTCCATGGAAGTGGTGCTGGACGAGATCGTGAAAAGCAAAGAGGATACCGAGAAATTGGGCATCGCCGTGGGTGACTTCATCTGCCTGGATCCACGTACCATCCTCACCGAGAGCGGCTTTATCAAGAGCCGGCACCTGGATGACAAAGCCAGCGCCGGGATCCTGCTGGCCCTGGCGGCGATGGTGAGAGACGGCACGGTCACTCTGCGGCGCAAGGTAACCCTGCTCTTCACAACCTATGAGGAAGTGGGGCACGGGGCTGCAGCGGGAGTTCCGCTTGACACGAGGGAAATGATCTCCGTGGATATGGGCGCCGTGGGCGACGACCTCACCACAGACGAATACAAGGTCTCGATCTGCGTCAAGGACTCCGGTGGACCCTACGACTACGATGTGACCACCGAACTGCTCCGGCTGGCCAAGGAACATAAACTCAACTATGCGGCGGACATCTATCCCTTTTACGGCTCGGATGTCGAGGGCACCCTGCAAGCCGGTTACGACATCAAACACGGCCTGATCGGGCCCGGCGTCTTTGCCTCCCATGGCTACGAACGCACCCACACCCAAGGCGTGGCAAACACGCTCCAGCTATTGAAGATCTACATTGGAGCGCCGGAGACCCCTGCCGAAGTTTAATCGTAACAGCCTGCTGTATAATAAATAGCGTCAATCCCGGGCCGCGATTCGCCCTTGCGCGTGACTGGCCCGCTTCCTGCCGGCTTCCCGCCCAGCCGGCGGGAACTCAACAGGTTGTTTGAGGGTTGCGGGTTTGATAAGCGCCGGGGTCAAACGTGGTTGCGCAGGGCGAGTTCTTGGGGGTGCGGATTCAGGTAGTATTGGCCGGCCAGGTAGCTCTTGTCGTATTTGCGCACGTAGTGGTTGAGCAGGGTGATGGGCACGATAAGGGGCAGCAAACCGGCTTTGTAAGTGGCGATGATCTCCAGCATTTCCGTTTTCTCTGCCGGGCTGAGATCCGTCTTGAAATAGCCCAGCGCGTGCTGCAATACGTTCTGGTGCTTGCGCCGGGTGGCATGGAAGGACAGCGCTTTCATCAACAGGGGCAGGTAGATGCGGGCAAATTCTTCCGGCTGGTAGTGCTTGACCTGCGCCACCAGTTTGCCCAATTCGCGGTAGAGCTCGGGATGGTGGGCCATCAGCAGCAGCTTGTGCCGGCTGTGGAAATCCATGATAGCCCCGGCCTGGCGCGGCTGGCGCTGGATCTGTTGCCAGCGGTGCATGACGAAGATACGCACAATGAAGTTCTCGCGCAGGATGGGATCATGCAGGCGGCCTTCCTCTTCATAGGGCAGCAGCGGCAGAGTTTGCATCAGTTCGCGGGCGAAGATGCCGATGCCCTTTTTCTGCGCGGTGCCGCCCTTCGCAGGATAGACCTTGACGCGCTCCATGCCGCTGGAGGGTGATTTGCTCTTGAACACGAAGCCGCAGAGCCCCTCCTCCACAAGTTCCGCGACGCGGCGGTGCGCAAAGCTCAGCATGCGGGGAGTCTGGTCCATACCGGACTGGGTGTTGAGCAACAAAGGCGCCTCGGGGTCCCCGACCAAACGCATCGCCTCGCGGGGAACGGGAAGCCCGCATTCCACTTCCGGACACACCGGCACGTAAGTCACATACCGACCCAAGGTCTCAACCAGCCAGGTATCGTATTTGTGCTGGCCGTCGAAACGGACCTTGTGGCCAAGGAGGCAGGAACTGATGCCGAGTTTTAAGGTATCTTCCAAGCTGTTACTCCTCTGATGCAGGATATGCCTATAAATCGACCGCGGGGCGGCTTGTCACGAGTTGCAGGATCAAGCACGGCAACCCATTTCAAATACAGACTTCCTATTTCAAATTGTCCGCTATGACCAGTTGGGCGCCGGTAGCCTTAATCACATCCCCGACCGTGTAGCCCTCGCTCACTTCTAGCAGCAGCAAGCCTTGCGGGGTGACCTCGATCACGGCCATGTCGGTGACGATGAGGCTGACGCGGCCTTTGGCTGTAAGGGGTAAAGTGCATTGGGGCAGGATCTTTGAATTGCCGTTCTTGTCACAATGCTCCATGGCGACGATCACCTTCTTGGCCCCTGTGACCAGATCCATGGCGCCGCCCATGCCGGGGATCAGTTTGCCGGGGATCATCCAGTTGGCCAGATTACCCTCTGCGTCCACCTGCAAGGCGCCGAGGACCGTGACATCGAGATGTCCGCCGCGGATGATGCCGAAGCTGGTGGCGGAATCGAAGAACGAGGCTCCCGGCAGAGCTGTAATGAAGCCGCCGCCGGCATTGATCATATCCTGGTCTTCCTGGCCCTCCGACGGGGCCGGGCCGACGCCCATGATCCCGTTCTCGGACTGGAAGATCACATGCACTCCGGGGGGAATGTGATTGGCAACCTCGGTGGGCAAGCCGATCCCGAGATTCACATAATCGCCGTCCTTGAGTTCCTTCGCGATGCGGGCTCCGATCTGCGCGCGTTTGTCCATGGCCATCTTAATGCTCCTTGCTCAAAACTATGTAATTGACGAAGATACCCGGCGTGATCACATCTTCCGGGTTGATGCCGCCGAGATCCACTATCTCGTCGACCTCGGCGATGGTAATGCGGCCGGCCATGGCCATGATGGGATTGCTGTTGCGGGCGGTTTTGCGGTAGATGAGGTTGCCGGCTTTGTCGGCCTTGTAAGCGCGGATGAGGGCATAATCGCTGGGTATGGCGGGCTCCAGAATGTAGTCCCGGTCAGCGACTTTGATCACTTGCTTCTGTTCCTCGACCACAGTGCCCAGCCCGGTGGGGGTGAGTATGCCGCCCAAACCCGTTCCATAGGCGCGCACGCGTTCCATCAGGGTGCCCTGGGGAATGAGCTCGACCGTGATCTCGCCGGAATTCATCTGGTTCTGGATCTCGCGGTTGGTGCCGGTGTGGGAGACCTGGGCGCTCTTCAGCTGGTGGTTGACGACCAGTTTGCCTACTCCGCGGTTCTCCCAGTCCGAGGCAATCACGATCATGTGCAGATCTTTGGTGCCGGCAGCCACAATGGCGTCGATGATGGTCTCCGGCGCGCCCACGGCCAAAAATCCTCCGATACAGATCCGACTGTGCGGCTTGATCAGGGCGGCAGCCTCGGCCGCCGTTATTTGTTTATACATGGTTGCTCCTGGGGGGATGTTCTTCTTTTATGGGCAGTAATTTTGGGCGGCTGAATTATGTCAACCCCATACTTGGTAAATCTGAAGCTAATTGAGAGAAACCCGTTGGGATCTATAGCCTGAAGTTTGAACTCCTTTCTTGCGCCAATGTACCTATCAATAACAGATTTTTCGGACTTCCACGACTCCCCAATTGATTACCCTATTTGACTAATGAAAAACAATCCCGGCTCGGTTTACACCATTGGTATGATAACAAGTAACCAGCATTTCACCACTCGATACAGGATGAACGAAAGGGATCTCTCCTAACGGATTGCATGGTGATGCGAATCAATCGCAGAAGGCCACCACCCGGTAATAGAGGCGTTCAAAGTTAAGCGCGGCTCCTTGGTGTAGATAGCTGGTGCCATTGGAAACGGTGCTTACCAGCGCCATGTCCGCCAGTTCAGCGTCCGGCGTTAAGCTGCAGTATATACGATAACCGCTGGGAGACAGAGGGTTGCCCTGAATGTCCGTTTCTACGGCTGACCAGTTAACAAGGATATCGTCAGGTGTGGCGGGGGATACACAAGCTGCCAACTGGAGCGGAGCAGCGGGCGGATAAATGATGGCAAAGTTCTGACTGGAACTGGCAAGCACATAGCCGGTCACTGAATCTTTCATTCGAACTCTGGCGCTGAAGCTAAGCGTATCTGGCAGCAGCCAGGGATGGGTTTGCAGTGAAGGATCAAGGCTGTCGGCGATGGTATACCAGTATAAACCGTTATCGAGAGTATATTCCAACGCAACAAGAGTCAAGTCAGTGTCATGCAGAGACCATTGTATTTCCTGTTGCGAAGCCGCGGGGTAGGATGCGCCGCCAGTGAAAGACTGTAGCGTAATTGACTGTAGGATGGAGAAATCGCTTGATGAGACAGCATAAAACATGCTGTTAATGCTATCCTCGATCCTGACCCGTATTGTGACGCAATTGATATCCGGAAGGTCCCAGAGATAGCCCCCCGCTTGGGTGCCCTGTCCTGCAGGAATGGGGTCATTCTCTATCAAGGTCCAGGTCTGTCCTGAGTCTATACTGAAAAATAGGTATACCCACGGAGTCGCATTTACATCGTGCACAGTCCAGATAATTGAAGCGCTGTCTGTATTGAACAATATCTCTCCTCCAGTCAGCGAGGTCAGACGCAGAGGCTCGTAGATAGAAAATGTATCCGATACAGCAGACACGGAAGAGTCAAGGCTCCGCACCCGGAGCAGCGCGAAGTCGCAAGTCACTTGGGGTACGATCCAGGGATACATGCTTTGGCCGGCGGGGATGGGTGTCAAATTGATCGCCTGCCAGGTGTTGCCAGCGTCTGTGCTGTAATCCAGACAGATATCTGTCACACCTGAAGCAGTCCAATGAATCATGCATTGTTGGTTGGCATATAGTGATGTGGCTGTACCATCATCGATCACTACCTGGCTGAGCGTTGCCATAGGCTGCGGATAGAGCTGTTTGGCAATGTAGATATCCTTGTTGTTGGATCCATGGCCGGTTAGGCTTATATCAGAGGGTAATATAACGGACCCGGTGAAAGTACCGGTCCAGAGGCTGGAACCATCGCCGTCAGTGGCGACACTTTTACCAATATCGATATAATTGCCGCCGGCGCTTTGGGCAAGGGTTATCTGGCCGTCCGAGGGATCCAGGGTGACCAGAAAAGCGTCAGATGAGGATGATGTGGTGCTGGTCAGTGTGTAAGCGCCGAAATCCGCTGTGGATTTGAACTCGCCCGTCAGGTAAACGCGCTCCGCTTCAGTGGCTATGCCCCACCCGACATCGTAACTTGCTCCGCCGGAGTCACTTGCCCAGAGTGCGTTACCTAAACTGTCGTACTTGACCACAAACACATCAAAGTTGCCGTGAGTGAAAAGAGGATCCAAGGTGCCGAATACCACTTCTGAGTCATTTTTCCCTGTGATATAGATGTTGTTGGCCAGGTCCACAGCCACATCATTGGCAAACTCGTTGCCTACACCAACGCTTTTTTGGGCCCAGAGCCAGTTGCCGTCCGTATCGAGCTTGGCCACATAGGAGTCGAAGGAACTATTGAGCTCAGTATTGTATAGAAGCAGTGTGTCTCCCAAGGCTGGATCACCAAAGAGAATCGAATCAGAGGCAAAGGCACCGCAGACATAGGCATTTCCACCGGCATCAAGTGCGATTCTCTGAGCAGTTTCGGAATTTGTTCCGCACACCTTGGTCACCCAGATGAAATCTCCATCTGGGTTCATCTTTCCTACGAAGACATCAAGGTTGCCCACGCCGAGGATTCCTTCCGTCAGTGGCGGAAAAAGGGCTCCGCCGGTGAAAGTACCGCAGACATAAGCATTCGAATTGGCATCCACAGCAATGCCGCTGCCCACATCAGAGTTTCTGTATCCTGCCCTTTTGGCCCAGAGCCAGGCACCGTTGGCATCCAGCTTGGCAATAAAGATATCGTTGCTGGTACCGTTCCTGGCCAGGGATAGGGTGTCGGTTTCACCGAAATACAGAATTGAGGAGTTATATACACCGATCACATATACATTGCCGAAGGGATCAACCGCAATACCGTTGCCGTATTCAGTATTGTTGCCTCCAGCCCGTGAAGCCCAGAGGACATTTCCCTCGGTGTCATACTTGGCCACAAAGACATCATGAGTGGTCAGATTCGTGCTTCGATTGGGCAGCGTGAGATTTCCGACCGTCATATCGCCTATGTAACTGCCCGTAATATATGAGTTTCCGGCAGAATCTGCTGCGATCTGGGAGACTTCGTCCGTGTAGGAGCCACCCAGAGGTTCCGCCCAAATCCAATCCGGTGTTTGTGCCTGGAGTAAACAGACTAAAAACAGTAACAAAATCCCTATACCCGCTTGTTTGAGCGAAGTCATTCCTATCTCCAGTTAGAAACATTAGATGTATAATAACATTATTATGGCAACGCCAATCTTGTCAAGTTCGTTTATCTTTGATGTCAGACATGCTGTGTTAAAATCCGACAAACCTGCAATCACACATGGAGTTATCAATTAGGCACAACGCAGCCAGGGGCCCTGCCACTCTATGCCGCCCTCCCAGGTCATTCGAGCTGGTCTGATCATCTGACAACCTAAATCTCAGACTGCTTCAATCACTACTTTCTTCTGGGGTCACATATTCACGTATCAGGTGCAGGTCCTGGGCGCTGATGGTCACTTCCAGATAGATGCCGTCGGCCCGGTATTCCTCTTTGTGGATGACTGCGATTTCGTGTAACAGTGATGCGAGGGAGCCCTGGTTATAGGGTAGAAAGACCTTGCAGGGCAGGTTCTGGAAGAGCTGAGCCTCGATCCGGGCCAGCAGATCACCGATGTGGCTTTTCTGCAAAGCCGAAATGAAAACCGCCTCTGGAAAACGGCTACGGACCAGCTTTTCAAAAGTATCGTCTACGATATCCGTCTTGTTCAACACCAGAATCTGGGGCGTGGCGTTAGCGCCGATTTCGCCCAGCACCTGGTTCACCTGCCCGATGTAGTACTCAAAACGCTCATCGGAAAGGTCCACTACGTGCAGCAGCAAATCGGCATCTTGCACTTCCATCAGCGTAGCCCGGAAGGATGCTATCAGATGGTGCGGCAGATCCGAGATAAATCCCACTGTATCGGAAATCACTAATGGATAGGAGGTGGTGAGCTTGAGCTGGCGCGAGGTGGAATCCAGCGTGGCAAAGAGTCTGTCCTCCACCAGGACGTTCGCCTCGGTGAGAGCGTTGAATAAAGATGATTTGCCTGCATTAGTATAACCGACGAGGCAGATTTTTTTGGTTTTCTCGCGTTGCTTGCGCTGGGTTTCCTTGTGCCTGGTGACGGCCGCTAGGGCGCGATTGATCTTGCTGATCTGTTCCCGGATCAGGCGTTTATCGATCTCGATCTGCTTCTCCCCCATGCCCCGGGTTGCTGAGCCACCGCTGGACCGTACTGAGCCCCGCTCTTTGTCAAAGTGCGCCCAAAGGCGACGCAAGCGGGGCAATTGGTACTGCAGTTCGGCCAATCGGACCTGTAGCTTGGCCTCGCGGGTGTGGGCATGATCATGGAAGATGGAGAGGATCACTTCGGTGCGGTCGATGACCCGGATGCTGAAGTCATTCTCGATGTTCCGGGCTTGTATGGGGTTGAGTTCCGCATTGACGATGAGCAGGTCGGCACGGGCTTGCTGCAGTTTGTGGCTGAGATCTTCCAGGAAGCCCTTGCCGAAATAAGTGGCCCGTTCGGGCTGATTGCGTTTCTGGATATAGGTTCCCAGAACTTCGATCCCGGCTGTGTCCGCCAATCGCTGGAGTTCATCCAGACTGGCGCGCTTGTCGGCATCGCTTTCGCCCTGGCGGATGATGTCTGCCAAAAAGGCGGTTTTATCTATCTTGTCAAGCTCTTGCCAGTCTTCTTGCTCGAGGTCGTATTCCTCGATCAAATAGTCTTTTTCCTCGTCGCGCATAATCCCCACTTGGCTGGCCTTGCCAGATTCTCAGTTGCTGATCTTGGTTCCGCGGGCATCCTTGCGGCCGGGCGAACTATCGTAAATCTCCACATTGTAATAAATGACAGCGATGTAATCCCGTGGGAATTCGCCGTGAAAGAAGCTGTGCATCAGGTTGACGTATTGCACCACCGCTTTCTCGTAAGCAGTTAGTTTGGGATCGCCGGGATGCAGCAGTCGGGCGATCTGCTTCACTTTATAAGTTGGGATATCCATCCAGACTGTCACGCAAGCGGGATTGATCATTTGGTTGATGAAGGTCTGAGTGTTGTAGCCGGGCTCGGAATAGAGTTCCAGTGAAACCAGCCGGGTGGGGCTGAAGTTCTTTTCAGCCTCCTGATAGAGACTGTCCAGGATGTTCAGCTTCACATCCAGAGTGGCTTCCATATTATCCTGCAGAAGTTTGACCAGGCCGGCCAGTTTATCCTCAAGTGGCAGAAAACCCATGCCCTTGATGGCGTTATTGAGCTTGAAGCGGGAATCCCGGCGGGCTGCTCCGCAGGTGGCGACTATACCGTTGTGCGGACCGGAGAGTTGGGGACTCCGCGTGGCTTGGGGACCAAGCTCGATCATCTCGCGGAAGATGCCCAGATATTCCAGACGTCCGGCCCGGTTCCAATCCCAAAAGGCTTGGGGGAAAGGCACCAGCGGAAGATCCTGCCATTTGCCGTCGACCTTGGCCCGGATGCTGGCAGCATTTTCCAGAGCCGTTTTGGCGCTGCTCTGCACGCAGTAGCCATCTTTCCAAAAAGAAGCAGGATCCAAGGCTGCCTTCGCCTGCAGAACTCCTGCCAGAATCAACAAGCCAAAGACCAATAATACTATGAGCTTGTCCATATTTTACTTCCTGTGGTCCTCGATGTTTACTTTGGCTGCGGGAACCGCGTTGTAGAGGAATTCATTGGTTGCGCAGGGAAAGTCCGCGCACTCAGCGCAACTATGATAGCCGCGGCCGAAGGCGCAAGCCCGGATGGGGCATTGGCCGCACCAACTGAAATGCGGCCCTTCGCTCAGACAACCGGCACAATTGATATCATCGGCCGTAAGACTGGCGTCGTAGTTCTTGCTCCAGCGGACAGCGATGTCCGCTTTCTTTTCCAGATCGCCGGATTGCGTGGCGAGGTAGCATTCGCAATTCAGGCAATCCAGACCGCAGGCAGAGGTGAGTTTGGTCATCTTATTCTCCCAGATATTGTTGCAGAGCCTCCAGGCTACGCCGGGAAAGGCTCTCTTTTTTCAGTTTCTTGTCCCGCGGTGGATCTTTCAGCGCGGGCAGAAGGCCAAAATTGGCGTTAATTGGCTGAAACTCTTCGGTTATTGGATCAATGAGGCGCCGCCACAGCTGTCCCAGGATGGTCTCCCCGGGCAGCATATCAATCGCCTCGGTGAGGATCCTGGCTGTTAGCAGCCCCGTCGCGATGCATTCCATATAGCCCTCCACCCCGGACAACTGACCCGCGACGAAGACATTGCGGGCCACGCGCAGGGACAGATTGGGCGCTAAAACCTGCGGTGAGTTGAGATAGCTGTTACGGTGGATGGAACCGTAGCGCAGGAATTCTGCCTGCTTCAAGCCCGGAATGAGGCGGAAGATGCGTTGTTGTTCGGCTTGACGCAGCATGGTCTGGCAGCCGACCAGGTTGTAGGCGGTCCCATCCAGGTTTTCGGCCCGGAGTTGCAGCACGGCAAAGGGTTTACGTCCTTCATTTTCCAAACCCATGGGACGCATGACCCCATGGCGCAGTGTATCCCTGCCCCGTCGTGCGAGTTCCTCGATCGGGGTGCAGTTTTCGTAAAACGAGAAATCCAGATCTCGGAAAAACTCATTCTCAAACTCGAGCGCTTGGTGCTTTTCCCCGGTCATCAGCGCTTCCACGAAACGGTAGTATTCCTCCGCTGTGAAGGGGCAGTTGAGATAATCTCCGGTGCCTTTGTCATAGCGGTCCTTGCGGTAGATCTTGTCCGGATCCAGGCTGTCCGCGGCCACGATCGGCGCAATGGCGTCGAAGAAACTTAGCTGCGCAACCCCCAGCAAGCGCTGCAACTCGCGCGCCATGGCGTCCGAGGTAAGCGGACCCGTGCAGAGAATGCAGGGCGAGTCCGGAAGCTCTGTAACTTCCTGCCTGATCAATCGGATCTTGGGCTGTTCCGCGATCTGTTTACCAACCTCGAATGCAAAAGCGGTTCTATCCACCGCCAAAGCGTGTCCGGACGGCACCGCGCAAGTTTCCGCAAGGGGCAGCAGGCATGATCCGAGCAGCCGCAGTTCCTCTTTGAGCAGGCCAGCGGGAGTGTCCAGGCGGGTGGATTTCAGCGAGTTACTGCAGACCAATTCCGCCGGCAGATCAGTTTGGTGAGCCGGGGTCATGCGCAGGGGGCGCATCTCGTAAAGTTCCACTTCCAGGCCTCGCCCGGCCAGCCTGAGAGCGGCTTCGCAACCGGCCAAACCGGCTCCGATGACCTTGATGGCTGCCACTGGTGACTACACTCCCGTCTTTTTGGTTCTGATGAAAACTACGGCGCCGACAAGCGCGGCCAGGACATCCTGGATGATGAACAGCGTCAGCGTGGCGGTCACCGCATCCAAGGCCTGAAACCCTGCATCGGAAAGGAAGTGGATGGCGAAAGATTCGCGCAGCCCCAATCCTACCCAAGTGATGGGAATACTCATCGACACCTGCGTCAGCATCATGCGCTTGAGCGTTTCGGCAAAGCCGATGGGCATGGCCTGGCGGAGCAGCAACCAGTATTGCAGCCCGGCTATCAGCGCGACACATGCCTGCAGCCCGATGATCCGCGGAGCGTATTTGAGATAATGCTCCTGCAGGTGTCGCCATTTATGCTTCAATCCGAGGATAAAATAACCCCAGACCGGCAGCGAAATGACCGCGGCTACGATCGCCAGCCGCAACCACAGCTGCATGCGGGTGAAATAAAACGCCCCGCCCAACGCCGCGAAAGCCCAGATCCCCCAGATAATCAGCGCCCGCTCGATCAGAAAGGACAGCCCAGAAGCCCAGACACTGCTGTTGGTAATGTAGATCACCTTGCCCGTCATGCCAAACCCGCCGGGCACCACGAAACGCAGCGGCTGGCTGATGATATAGGAGGTTAACACCTCCTTGCGGTTCAGCTGATAGTGGGGATTGATCTGCAGGGCACAGGACCAGGTCTGATACTGGCCCGCGTGACGCAATACCGTCAGCAGCAGCAGGACCGCCAACAGCCAGAGCGGCTGTCTGGCAATGCTGGTCATCACCTGTTGAAAATTCATCTTGTTGAAAATGCTCCAGAGGATGACGCCAGTCAGGCCCAGCTTCAAAATGAAGACCAGGATATGGAGCAGTTTCTTATTGGCCATGTTATTCGGCAGAAGCCTTTATGGTGGCCTTGGTATGCCGTATTGCTTGCTGGATCAGTCCACGGGGCGGAGGCTCGATACCTCCGTCCTGGAGCATTCTGTGGCAAATTGCCCGGGAAGCCCGGATGTCCTCGCTGGCTTGGGCGAAAACCTCGTCGTAGCTGCGGAGCTGCCTGGCCACGCCGTCCTGCACCGCCTGCATCGCCACTTCTGCCGCTTCGCGGGCAAAGACGTCGGCCTCGTCCATGCGCGGCACGATGTTGTCAGGAGTGATTCCCCGCTGCCTGGCATAGTCCGCCAATGCGTGGGCGGCGCGGATGGCCATGGCGTCGGTGATCTGGCTCGCCCGCACCAGCAGCGCGCCTTTGAGGATGCCCGGAAAACCACAGGAGTTGTTGATCTGGTTGGGAAAATCGCCTCTGCCCGTGGCCACGATGAAGGCGCCGGCGTTTTTGGCGTCAGCGGGATAGATCTCCGGGACCGGATTGGCGCAGGCAAAGACAATTGCCTTGGACGCCATGACCTGGATCCATTCAGGCTTGACGGTGTGCGGACCCGGTGTGGAAAGCGAGATCAGGACGTCAGTGCCCGGCATCACCTCCTCCATGGTGGTCAGGCGCTGAGGATTGCTAAGCTGGGCCAAATGCCACTGGCGATACTTGTCCGGATTGTCGCGCAGATCGCCGCGCCCCGCGTGCAGAGCGCCTTTGCTGTCGAAGATCACCAGGCGTGCGGGATCAAGCCCTGCCTGGATCAGGATGCTGGCGATGGTGGTGTTGGAGGCTCCGGCGCCGAACAGCACCACGCGGATCTCCGGCAGGCTTTTGCCGGCAAGTTCGAGCGCGTTGAGCAAACCGGCCAAAGTGACGCAGGCCGTACCCTGGGCGTCATCGTGCCAGACCGGAATGGAACAGGCCGCGCGCAATTCGTCCAACACGCGATAGCAATTCGGTTGCGAGATGTCCTCCAAGTTTACAGCTCCCACGCTGGGCTCCAGCATCTTCACAAATTCGATCAGCCGCGCCGGATCCGGCTTGCCGTCCGCGCCGCGGTTATTGACACAGAGCGCGATGGCGTCGAAGCCGCCCAGATACTTCATCAGCATCGCCTTGCCTTCCATCACGCCGAGGCCGCCATAAACACCGCAGTCACCGTCGCCCAAAACGCGCGTACTGTCGCTGACCACGGCCACCAGATTGCCCCGGTTGCTCAGATCCCAGGCTGTTTCCGGGTTGTCACGGATAGTGGTGGAAACCTGCGACACTCCGGGCGTGTACCAGACATTGAACCAGTTGAAGCCCCAGATCCCGGCCTTGGGCAAGGTCTGCATTTTGCCCTGATAGTGGCGGTGCGTCAGTTCCGAGAGTTTTTTCAAAAACGCGGTCTGCGCAGCCGCCTGCAGCTGGGAAGGAAAATTTGCGGCAATAAAGTCCCTCAGGTTGCTAAGGTCGCTGTTTAGTTTGTCCATGTACACATCCTCTGCGCTAATTCAAACCAGTTTGCCGGAAGCGGAATTGTTGTCAATCATCTTTATGCCGACCCAGATTGAGAACCTCAGCTGCAGGTTCCTCCATCGCTTGCCGGAGCGTCCATCCAGTCGAACCGCAATCCTTCGGTTGACCTTCCGCTGTCAGGCAGTGAATAGTCAGCAGAGACTCAGGAGTGCGACAGCCTGATGCAGCAAGGAAGAAACAAGCCGGGCCGGGCCGGTCGGATCGGCGCAGGCTGGCAGGATCCGCAAAATAGTCTTGACAGCAAAGCAGTTACCGCAATTGAGTGTCCACTTACCGGGAAGACCGAGATGAAGATCTGCATTCTGTCCAATTCGCACTCGACTACCGATGTGCGTCTCTACTACAAGATGGCACGCAGTTTGGCCAAGCTGGGTGAGGTGTATCTGATTTGCGGTTGCGGGGTGCGCAATGCCGCCCAGAACCCTTTCCAACAGGTCGTGGGCACGGAATCTCGGTGGCTGGCGCTTTTTGCGCTCTACCGCAAAGCTGCCAGGATCAAGCCTGAGATCGTGATCTGCGTTGAGCCCCTGACCCTCTTCAGCGGTTTCGCGCTCAGGCGGCGTTTGGGGACAAAAGTCATATTCGACGTGCACGAGTTCTTCCCCGATGCCTTTGCAGAGCGCTTTCATCCGCCGTTCAGCTGGCTGTTCAAGTCCCTCTACCTGTCTGGCGAACGCTGGTTGCAAAACAAGGCGGACGCCACCATCGGCGTCTGCACGGAAATCCTGGACCAACTGGTCCCCCACCGCAAGCGCGACCAGGCTGTGGTCATCCCCAACTATCCGGTCCGCAATGTCTGGGACTACAATTGCGAGACTCCAGCCGAGATCAGCACTATCTGCGGGATGGATTTCGACCTCATCTACATCGGCGGACTCACGGCGGACCGCGGCTTGTTCAAGCTCCTGCACAGCGTCAATATTCTCAAGCAGGAATTTCCGAGGCTCACGGTGCTGATCCTGGGCAAGTTCTTCTCGGCGGAGATTGAGAAAAAATTCAACGATCTGGTCAACGACTGGAACCTCAATGCCATCATCTACCAGCAAAACTGGCTGCCGGCCGAAAAGATCGGGCTGTTGCTCAAACGCAGCCGCATTGGGCTCTGGGTGTTTAATCCCCGCAATTGGCGCATGAGCCAGGCTGTGCCGCTCAAGGTCTTGGAATATTGCGCCGCAGGACTTCCGGTGCTGTCCATCAATACCCCTCTGATGCGCGATTTGGTGGAAGGCAACGGCATCGGCCTCTGCTGCGAATACCACTCGACCGCCATCGCCAAGACCGCCGGCGAAATATTGCGCCTGCCGGCTGATGAATACCGCGCCATAAGCCGGCGGGCCATGAAACTGATCGACGAACGCTACAATTGGGAAGCGGTGGAACCCGCTCTGCTCCAGGTCGTGCAGGATTTGTTACCAGAGTAGGATGCGCGTTCTCTACATCAGTTATTTCTACCCCCCTTTGGGCGGCCCGGCCGTGTTGCGCAACGTCAAAACAGTGAAGTACCTCGCTGAGTCCGGCATCGCCTGCGATGTGATCACCACGCGCGAACCGGAATATCTCTACCGCGACTCATCGTTGTTGGCCGAATGCCGTGAGGAAAAACTCATGCGCACCGCCTCGCTCGATCCCATGTCCCTGCTGAAAAAAACCGGCCTGAGCCGGGACAGGGGTGCTTCGCGGTTCTATCTGCAAACTCCGGAGCGCCTCAAGCTGGCAATCCGCCGCCTGCATCCCATCGACGACAAGATCGGCTGGGTGCCTTTTTTGATCAAGGCTGGAAGATCCGCTCTCGCCGCCCGGCGCTACGACCTCATCTACATTTCCCTGGGACCGTTTTCCTCCGCGCTTGGCGCTTACCGGCTGGCCGAGGCCAACCAGCTCCCGCTGGCGGTGGATCTGCGCGATTACTGGAATCTGCTTTCGGACTACGATCTGCAGGGAACGCCCTGGCAGCGGCGCTTCTCGCTGCATTGGGAACGCAAGATCTACCGGCGTGCCGGACTGATCGTCACCGCCACCCGCGGCATCGGCGATGATATTGCCTGCGCTTTTGGATCCAATCTGGCGGACAAGACCCTGACTGCCTACAATGGCTGGGACGAGGCGGATTTCACTGACCTGCCGGCCGCTGAGAAGCAGCCGGGCTTCACGCTGGCCTATTTCGGCAACCTCTACGCACGCCGACACCTGCGGGCTTTCTACGCGGCCGTCAAGACATTGCGGGTGGCAGGCTCGCTGCCTAAGGATACACGCATCCTGCTGTATGGCAACTTCTTCCGCGAAGCGCAACAGGACGTCGCCCACAGTGGCATTTCGGACCTCATCCAGATCGTTCCACAACTCGACCACTGGCTGGCCCTTTCACAGATGCTGGCCGCCGACGTCCTTCTGCTGGCCATCAATAGCAGCAGTCCCCGCGGCACGCTCAGTTCCAAGATCTTCGAGTACCTGCGCGCCCAAAAACCCATCCTGGCCATGGTTCCGGCTCAGAATGAAGCCGCCGGGCTCTTGCGTGCCTGCAATCAGGACCTGATCTGTGCGATGGAATCGCCTGACAGTATCCTCCACTGCCTCAAGCGTGTTTTGAATGAGCCGCTCCGCCAGTATCATGTCCCCTGGGAATTGGAGAGACAGGCACAGATCCGGAAACTGGCGCAGACATTACAAGCCCGCTTCGGCAACTGACTGCCTTCCTCTTTTTATCAACCAAATCCCTTTTCCCGCTCAGCCCAGAATGATGCCCACCACCGCTGCGCCCAGCAGAATGTAGAGGGGATTGCTGCGCCAACGCCAGTAAACAGCCAGACAGACCACGAACACAGCCACGGAAAACCAGTCTGTGAAAGCGCCTCTGCTGATCAGGATCATGGCGGCGCCGATCAGTCCCAGCGACAGCCAGCGTAGCTTGGCAAAGATGTTCCGAAACCAGGCCAGCCGACGTAAACGCAAGTAGGAAAGGGTGATAACCAACATCAGCAGCAGCGAGGGAAAAATCACCCCCAAGGTGGCAACCAAAGAACCGGTCACTCCGGCCTGGCGATAGCCGATGAAGGTAGCGGCGTTGATCGCGATCGGACCGGGAGTCATCTGCGAGATCGCCACCACATCCGCGAACTGCGAGGGACTCAGCCAATTGTACCGCAGTACCACTTCCTGCTGGATCATGGCCAGAATGGCATAGCCCCCGCCAAAACTAAACAGCCCGATTTTGGCAAAAGCCAGAAACAGGGTGAGGTGAATCATGACTGACGCCTTTGCTGCCACAGGCTCTGCAGCACGGCAAAAAGGATCATGGCCAGGATCAGCCAGATCGGACTGACGCCGGTAACTCCGACCAGAAACATGGCCACGACCGGCACCCAGGCATTACTCCAACCTAGATTGGCCTGCCTCGCCATTTGAATCAAGGGCACCGCGATCAAGGCCACCACGGCGGGTTTGAGGGCGTGAAAAGCTTTGCGAACCACCGCCAGTTCGGCATAGCGGTCAAAGAGGGCAGCAATCGCCAGGATCGTGATTGTAGATGGCAGGACGGTACCCAGGACCGCCGCCAGCATGCCCCAGCCCCGGGCCAGATGGAGACCGATATAGACGCTGATGTTGATGGCAATCGGTCCCGGACAGGATTGCGCCGCAGCCAGGCCGTCGCGGAACTCCAGATCCGTGATCCATTGGCGCTTTTCCACCACTTCACGCTTGATCAGCGGCAACATGGCATATGCGCCGCCGATGGTAAAGGCGCCGATCTTGAAAAAGGTTAAAAAGATGGCCGGCAGGCTCTTACGCATGCTCCACACTGCCGGCGATCAGGGCCAGCAATTCCTCCACCAGTTTGCTTTCCGGGACTTTTTTTACGATCTCGCCGCGGGCAAAAAGCAGCCCTTCTCCCTCACCACCGGCAATCCCGAAATCCGCTTCCTGCGCCTCGCCCGGGCCATTGACCGCGCAACCCATGACCGCGATGGTGAGTGGTTGGTCCCGATACTGCTCCAGTGCCGCTTCCACTTTTTGCGTGAGTGAGATCAGATCGATGCGCGTCCGTCCGCAGGTGGGGCAGGATATAACGTTCAGACCGCGCCGCAGACCGAGGTTCTGCAGGATCTGGCGAGCGACCAGAACCTCCTGCACGGGATCGGCCGTGAGCGAGACCCGGATGGTATCGCCGATCCCCTCGTTGAGCAAAATGCCCAGGGCGATGGCCGATTTGACGCTGCCTGATATCATTGTGCCGGCTTCCGTGACCCCCAAATGCAAGGGATAGTCCACTTTGCGGCTGAGCAACCGGTAACTGTCCAGCATCAGAGACAGCTGCGAGGCTTTGACCGAGATCTTGATGGCTGTGAAATTGAGCTCCTCGAGGATGCGCACATGCTCCAACGCCGCTTCCACCATGGCTTCCGGGCTCAGGCCCAACCGGGCCTGCAGCTGCCGGGGCAAAGAACCGCTGTTGACGCCGATGCGGATGGGGATGTCCCTTTCTGCCGCTGCCCGCACCACCTCCCGCACCTTGGCGGGATCGCCGATATTGCCAGGATTGAGGCGCAATCCGTCAATCCCAGCCTCGATCGCGGCCAGGGCGAGGCGGTGGTCGAAATGGATGTCTGCCACCAGCGGAACCGTTGCAGTCCGCTTCAGCATGGTGATGGCATCCGCGTCCTGAGGGTCCGTCACAGCCAGGCGGATGATCTCGCAGCCGGCTTGTTCCAGCGCTATCAACTGCGCCCGGGCGGCCGCAAGGTCGGCGCTGCGGACGCTGAGCATGCTCTGTACGGTAATGGGCGCTCCGCCGCCGATCAGCACCTGGCCCAGCCTGATCTGGCGCGTGGCCCGTCGTTGTAGTAGGTTCATATTTCCAGAGCGCTCAATGCAGCCTTTCTGTCAATCGAAATCCGGCCTGCCGCATCCCCAACGGATAATTCTTGACCAAAAACTTGCTGGTAATTGGCTGGCATGAAAGTATAATATCTACTAGTCAGTGCCATACCATAAACCATAGGAGGTTATTGTGGCAAGATCAATCCTTCTGACACTCGCGCTCCTGCTGCTGGCCGGACTGGCCGCGGCTGAAGACTGGATCACCATTTACAACGACGATCTGTCTTTGGTGCGCAGCAACTTTGAACTCGAACTCAGCCCAGGCCGCCAGGAATACAATTTCGACGACATCACCTCCCGCATCGAATCGGAATCAGTGATCGTGCATTCGCTCAAAGGCGGGGTGCGCGTGGCCGAACAGAACTACGAGTACGACCTGGCCGGCAAAGCCCAGATCATCGCCAAATACATCGAAAAGGAAGTGGAACTGCTGACCAAGGACGAGTCCCGCCTGCGCGGCATCCTCAAGTTTTACGACGGCAGCAGCTTCGGCGTCCTGGAAAGCGGCACCAACCGGCTGCTGGTGGTCGCCGACGCGGAAGTCCAGATCATCCAGCTGGCGGAATTGCCCTCCAACTTCTACACCAAGCCCACCCTGCACTGGAGTTTGATCGCGGACACGGCCGGCAAACACCCCATCCAGCTCACCTATCTCTCCGGCGGCTTCAATTGGGACGTCACCTACAACAGCGTGTGGGACGAGAAAACCCTGGCGATCAATTCCTGGGTCACGATCGACAACCGCAGCGGACGCGCTTTTAATGACGTGAACCTCAAACTCATCGCCGGCGAGGTGAACAAAGTGGAGGAAGAATACTATAAATACGGTCGCCAGATGTATGCCGACGGCATGGCCGCGGAGGCGGGCATGGCGGCTCCGAGCTTTGAAGAAAAGGCCTTCCACGACTTCCACATGTACACCCTCGACCAGAAGGTCTCCTTCGCCAACAACCAGACCAAGCAAATTGCCCTCTATCCCCAGCAGAATGTCGCCGCCACCCCGCTTTATGAGTATTACACCTGGGGCAGCGGCGTCAACAGTGTGATCAAATTCAAAAACACTGAGGCCAACGGCATCGGCAAACCCCTGCCCAAGGGCGTGATCAAGGTCTACAAACAGGACAGCGACGGCAATCTGGAATTCATCGGCGAAGACAGCATCAAACACACCAGCAAGAACGAGGAAGTGAGCATCAACACCGGCAAGGCCTTCGATCTCGTCGGTTCCACCCTGGTGCGCGACCACCGCGAGATCAGCCGCAATATCTCCGAACGCACCATCCAGGTGACCCTGCGCAACAACTCGGCGGAAGTCAAGACCATCAACGTCCTCCACCAGTTGGGCGGCAATTCCCAGATCATCGAGGTGACCGACAACCACAAATACAGCGTGGACACCAACAACAAGGCCACTTTCGAACTCACCGTCAATCCCGACGAGCAATTGATCCTCTCCTTCCGGGAAAGGACCGAGTATTAAGCAACTTCACCCATAAGGATAAGTCCATGCAGGACAGGATTTACACCAATCTGCAGGGGATCCGCCGCGAGATGCTGAGGATTTTGGGGGAAGTGTCTTCCCTGACCAACAGCCCGCTGGCGATCGAGGACGCCATCGACGATGTCTGGCATCCCAAATGCGATGTCTATCAAACCGATACGCAGTGGGTGATCCTGGTCGAACTGGCCGGGGTCCGCAAGGACGAGATCAATATCTCCGTTTCGCCCGAATACCTGCGCATCAGCGGACAGCGCAACCTGCACGAGGATGACGCCTCCGCCAGTTATCACAGCATGGAGATTGAAACCGGCAGGTTCGACCGCCGCATCTTTTTCCCCGATCTCAGCCTGGACAAGGACGATCCCGAGGTGCACTACGCCAACGGAATCCTGCGTATCGCCTTCAAGTTCCTGGCCATCGTGGAACGCATCATCCCCATCGACTGAGCGCGTCAGCGTCCAAGGTCAATATCGTTAACAACCGGCAGCCCGCCAGGCTCGCCGGGGAGGTTATATGCGTCAGATCATGATTGTGCTGGCTTTGGCCGCCTTGGTATATCCGGCGGCGGCTCTGACCGTGCAAGCCGTCAATGCCCAGGATCTTGCCCCCAACTCCCACCGGGTGGAGATCCTGCTTTCCGCGCCGGGCTCCTACTCCGTGCAGAAATTGCCCGGCGGATTGGGACTGCGCGTCTATATCGACGATGTGGAGAGCTTCGCCGCCCAGCCCAATTATCCCCGCCTGAGCGAGTTGCTGGACCGGATCACGGTCTATACCAGCGGCGACGAGGGCGTGGTGGAGATCAAGACCATGGAGGTCCTGCCCTTTCGCCACGCGATCAATCCCAATCGCACCCGCATCACCGTGACCATCAATCCCGCCCTGGGCTCCGCGCCCGCCAAAGTTGCCAAGACTCCTGCACGTCCGGCCACACCGGCTCCAACTCCCACGGTCAATCCCGCGGTTGAGCCGACCCCCAAGCCGGACAGTGCCACGGTTCAGGCCAGCCCCCGAACCAGGGGACTGGGAGTTCAGCCGGATAGCGTCCTGGTCGTCCGTAAGACCGTCAGGACCTGGCGCTGCCCCCTGTGGGCGAGTTTCGGCTCCTGCGGCCTGCCGCTCTGGCCTTTGTTGTTGCTGGCCTTGGGATTGCTGCTCCTGGTGCTGGGGCTCCTGGGCCTGTTCCGCCGCAAAAAGCCGGCAGGCCCCGTCAGGAAAGTGACCAAGCCCACCGGAGAAAACACGCTGCTGATGGATTCCGAGACACGCAAACGCATGGTGCAGAGACTTATGGACCAAGGTTGGTCGACCGAGGAGATCGCCCGCGAACTCAAAGTCGGCGTCCCGGATGTGGAGCGCATCATCGAAATCCTGCGCGAAACACCCCCCGAGCATGGGAATTAAGCCTGTTTCCTTGCGGCTGCGGGTATTGGCGCCGCTGCTGCTGATCGCGGCAACCGGATCGCTGTGCGCCGCCTGGTGGGAGGACTGCGCCTTCGTGCCTGAGGTTCGGAGCCAAATCCAGGCCAGCCTGCTGACGGAAAACGGCAGCTACGACGACACCGCGGTCCTGGCCAGCGCGCCCGGATTCCACAATCCCATCAGCGATTGGCGGGATTTCCCCGCCTACCTGATAGAGGCCTTTACTCCCGGCGACCGGCAGCGCGCCCTCTTCCAACAGAATTATAAGGACTCCGGCGCTGACCTGGATTGGGAACTAAACGTCATCACCGGCTACGACCACCGCTGGGACGATCCCGGCGACTACGGCTTCCTCTACAAAGGCCTGCGCGTCAAAGCCCGGCTCAACGACCGTTTCGACGTCCGCGGCCATTGGTGGAACGGCAGGTTTCACGGTCCTGAGGCGTCCTGGCGGCACTCGCCTTTGATAGACGGGATCAGCAACCAAAGCCCGGAAGGCTTGCTTCTGGACAACATCAACGGCGACCTCAGCTACAGCGACCCGCATTTTTCGGCCGCTTTGGGACGCGGGCGTCTGCAGATCGGCAATTCGATCTCCGGTTCGCTGATGCTCTCGGACCGCGTCAACGATTACGATTTCCTGCTGCTGGAAGGCCGTTTCGGACGCTTGCGCGTGACCTTCCTCAATTCCCTGCTGCAGGCGGACAGCGTGTTGGTGGCCCCAGCCACGGGTGAATATCCGGACAAGTTCTTCTCCGCGCATCAATTCAGCTACAGCCCCACAGATTGGCTGGAATTCTTTTTGGGCGAAACCGTGGTTTACGGCAAGCATCCGGACCTCAGTTACTTGCTGCCTATCTACTTCTGGCGCATCGGCAAATACGGCAACCAAAACCAGGACAACCTCATGCTCTACGGCGGCCTGAACCTGCATCCCGCCCGCGACCTGACCCTCTATTTCAACCTCGCGCTGGACGAACTGACCTACAACAAATTCTACACCAACTGGTGGGGCAACAAATACGGCGTCCAGGCCGGCGCCGCGCTCCAGCTGCCGGGCCTGGCCCTGACACGCGCCGAGGCTCCCCGCGCCGTGTTGGAATTCACCGCCATCCGGCCCTGGATGTTCACGCATTACGCCAATGTCTCCATGTATTCGCACGATCAGCGTCCGCTCGGTTATCCACTGGGCGCCAATCTGCTCAACCTGAGCGCGGAATTCAATCTGCCCCTGCCCGGCAAACTAAAGTGGGACAGCCACTTCTCCTGCACCTGGCAGGGCAGCGAAGGCAACGACTGGCGCCTCAACTACAAGGACTTTTTCCCGCCCGGGGTCAGCAGCACCGCAGAGGCCGGCTGGCTGGCCGGGGAAGTCAGTTTTTATCCCCGTTGGCGCAACACCCTGATGATCGGGATCCTGGCCCATCACCGGTTTCTGCTGGGCTGGGATTCTCAATTCGGATCACAGCCCCGCCAGCAATTCACCGCCAACTGGCAATTCCTCTTTTAGAGCCGTGCCCATCGTCGACCGCCTCGAATATCCCAAGAAATACAAGCTCAAGGATACCATGCTGCTGATCGCGATCGCGGCCGCCATCCTGGGCATCCTTTACACGCGCTGCGCGAACAAAGCCCGCAGCGAACGCATCATCATCCACAGCATCGGTATCGAGGAATTCGACCGCAATTTCATCCGCCTAGGCTACGAGATCGAAAACCAGGGTCGCGGCACCGAACGCGTCTACCTGCTGGCCAAAGTCTACGACAGCCGGGGCGGCGAAATCGCCAGCATCTTCTTCGTGGATGAACTCCGCCCCCAAACCCGGGAATACCATTCCAAGGTCATCGACAAACTGACCCGGCCCCTGCG
>CAYXEF010000021.1:0-14156 GCA_964463825.1 uncultured Candidatus Cloacimonadota bacterium
CCTTGCGGGCGTAGCTCATCACATAGCCGTTTTGGTAGGACAGCGTGATGTTTTTCAGTTTGGAGAGATAACCGACCAGCGTGGCCGGGAACCAGGACGTGCTGGGTGGAGGCGTGTATTCGGGCTTGTCTCCGCCGGGCTCCACGGGAGGCACAAAGGGCTGGTTGGTGCCATCGCCGAAGTCCACGATCACGCCTTCCGGCAGTTCGCCAAAGATATCCAGGGTCTCGGGTTGTTCGCCGTTCTCCTCGCCGTCCTTGCCAGACTCGGCGGCTCGTTTGGCCTCATCTTCGCGGCGCTGCTCCTCCAATCTGCGGTAGAGTTCCTTGCGCGCTTCCTCTTCCTGCATGCGCTTTTTCTCGTCGTCGGACAGCTCTTTCTCTTCGTCCTTCCCGTCCGGCGGGGCGAGGGTATCCGGCGGCGCCGCGGCCTGCCTGGCTTGCATCCGGGCGGCATGGGAGCTGTTGAGCCTCTCCGCCCAGGTAGCCAGCAGATTGGAATTCATCAGCGTCAGGTTGGTGCGCAATGAGCGGTTGGAACTGCCGTCGCTCTGGTAGACCTCGACCTGGCCCTGGTCCGTGTTTTGATAGTATTTGCGCTGTTGCTCGTTGAAGCGGGTGTTGCCGCTGACGGTGAAATTGAAGATGCTGCGCAGGTAGTTGGGATTGTAATTGAGGCCGAAATCCTGGACGTAATCCACCAGTTTGCCGACATTGAGGGATTTGAAGTACTGGCGCTGGATGAGGTCGCGCTTGCTGTTCAGCCGCGCGGTGAGGGCGATGTCCGAGGTCAGGCCCCAATTGATGTTGGTGTCCGTGGTGAAGAGCTTCTTGTCCACAGTCTGCAGGCGTGGCCACCAGGCGTAATAACTCTCCTCCCCCGCCGCCGGGGCGCGTTTCTCCCAGTTCCAGCTGGACGGATCCTCGCTGGTGAGGGTGAAGCTGTTGTTGAAGGTGGTGGGGAAAAAGCCGAGGTTGTAATTGCGGAAGAGCCGGAAACTGACCTTGTCGCTGGGAAAACTCACGTTGTAGTTGTAGGTCCCGCGCCAGTTGAAAACAGTGTCCACGGTGGTGGGCGTGTAGCGGTAGGCTTTTTCGATGCGGCCGGAGAGAGAGCCGCGGTAGAACAGGTATTCCAGGATCTTCGACTGGGGGGCACGACGCTGGCTGAAGCCGAAATCCGCCGCGTAGACCAGGTTTTCGTTGCGTTCGCGCTCCTTCTGCACGGGATCCTCGATCCTGTCCCGCAGGAGGTCGGAATTGGCGCGGAAACGCGGAATACCGAGGCTGTAGTTACGGGAGAGGCTGATGGGGATGTCCAGATTCCAGGAGCCCGGGAACAGTTTGTTCAGGAAGTACTTGTTCATGATATTGAGCGTGGTGCTGGTGGTGAAAGTGTTGGTGCGTCCGCGCTGGATGATGGTGTTGAAATTCTCGCTTTTTTCCTCGTAATCGATGTCCAGGGTACTGACATCGGCGAAGCTGGAGTTGAGCGAGAGGCGTTTGGCAACGCCGATATCCTCGTAGGGATCGGTCACTCGCAGGTCGTTGAAGTAAACGATGCCGTTGAAGGGCAGCGCGGGGCTCTGGTCGGTCGGATTGTAGATCCCGAAGAAGATGTCGCGCACGTTGGTGAGCGTGGGGCTGCCTTTGAAGGCGTAGACCGTGTTTCCCTGGGCGCTTTCGCCCTGTGTGGCGTCGGGGAAGGCCTCCTTGAGCGCGGTCAGGGACTGCAGGTCGTAGGTGAATTCCAGCCAGTCGTCCCTATCCATCTTGGCGTAATAAGGCAGGACCGGCACGCGCTGCAGGACCTGGTAATAATTTAGGCTGTCAGCGCCGACGCGGAATACGATATCCACGGAATCTGGCCGGATGGGATTGCTTTCGCTGGCTTCGGGATAGATCCAGAACTTGATCCGGTCGTAGGAGAGCAGGCTGTAGGGATCGAAGAGGCGCTGGTGCAACAAGACCTGGTGGGAGGGTGCGAGATTCTGGACGTTCAGGGTGAGCGAGGATTCGCTGGATTCGCGGCGCGATTCGATATAGAAGGAACCTTCCGGCGCGGTGTAGTGGGCGCTGTTTTTCTGGTTGTTGACGATGCCGGAGAGATAGCTGGTGTTGTAGGAATTGAGGATGGCTTCCGGGATGATCTGGTTGTTGATGTCCCGAACGAAGAAATCCTGCCATTTATTGCCCACGACGGACATGTCCGCGATGAGGACTTTGGCGGTCTCGTCGGTCTCCAGCACGATGCGGCCGTAGGAGATCTTTTTCAGATTGGGCGCGACCCCGGCGGAGGAGTTGTTGACGATCTGGTAGACGTTGGGATCCGTGAGCGGGATGCGGTAGAGCCGCCAGCCGTCGTGATTGACGTTTTCCAGGTAGAGCGAGTCCGAAAGCGAGAAGGAATAACTGAAATAGCGGTCCAGGTTGTTCAGCACGCCGTTGCCATCGAGATCCTCGGTGTCCAGCACGCGGTTCCCCTCGGTGCCATTGATCTGGGGATAGTCGCCGTTCTGGTCCTGCGTGTTGGAGGCCACGTCATTGGGATCGGCGCCCGGCTGGCCGCTGAAGATGCCGTCCAGGCCGGTGTCCTCGTCCAGCGTGAGTACGCCGTCGTTGTTCACATCCTCGTTGTTGAGTTTGCCATAACCGCCGAATTCGGTGTAAAAATCCTCGTTTATGTCGCCCAGATCGATGCGCATGACGGGATTTGGAACGGGTTCGCCGCTTTTGACATCCACCTTGACCAGCAGCTCGATATACTTTTTCTGTGAGAAATCCAGTTGATTGCCCAGATACTTCATCACACCGCCCCAACTCCAGACATTGGATCCGGGCATGCCCAGGCCGGCGGGAAAGACCTTGAGCGCGAGCACGGTCACGGTTTCCTTTTTCTCGCGGTCGGTAAGGGTCAGCGGATCCTCGATCTGCTCGCGGCGGATGTTTTTGGGATTGTACCAAATGGTGCGGCCAGTGGCGAGACTGGTGTTGAAGGGCCTGCTGCCCATCACCCAGGAACCGATGGTCACCCCCAGCGGATAGGAATCCACAATGGACTCCATGTCATCCAGAAAGGCCTCTTTTTTCTTGCCGTTGGGGTCGCCATAGATGTTGGGGATGGTGTAGGCGATCTCGCCGGAAAAGACGAGCCGGGAGTCGGCGCTGGTGCTGATCAATGGCAGGGCGTCCAGCCAGCGCGTGATAAAAGCGGGTTTGAGGGTCAGGGAGCCATCCAGGTTGGCCATGTACATCTGGATGTTTTCGTTGCCCACGCGGGGCCGGCGGTCCGCCACGTTTTCCGAGCGATAGATCAGCGTTCCGCCAAGCTTGGCGTAATCAGTGAAGTTCCAATCCGCGCGGACACCAGCCAGGGATTTGCTCGCGACCTCAAAGGTGCTGCGGAACTCGTAATCGATCTCGATCTTGGCGTCGGGATCTTTGCCGGCCGAGGTCAGGAAGGTGATGCGGCCAAAGTCGTAATCGACAATATAGTCGATATTCTCCCGCTGTTCGATCCCGTTGACCTTGACGATCACGCTGCCTTTGAGGATGCCGCCTTGGGCGAGATCCACCGCCTCGCGGCCGATCTTGCCCTTGATCGAGATGTAGAAACTGATGTCCAGGTAACTGATGCTCTCGTTTTCATCCTGGTAGATGATGCCGTCGCCCAACGGATCGAAGGGCTGCAGGAAGGGGATGAGGATGCGGCCGGTGGTCAGGTTCACGGTGTTGTCGTCGCCGTTGATCAGGCCATCGCCGGTGCTGTCCATGCGCAGATAGTCGGCATAGGTCAGAATGCCCGGTTTGGCCAGCGAATCCGGGATCAGGTAGTTGCGCGTGAGATCCACGTTGACCGTATAGATGTCCAGCTGGAAGCCGTCGTTGCGGATATTGGTCTTGTTCAGGTTGTAGATGTTGCGCATCTGATAATGCCAGACATTGTTGGGATCGGTGGTATCATACTCCTGATTGCGGCGGCGGATGACCTTGGCGTGGAGGATCCCGTCCTGGGCGTCGCTGTTGGCGGGCACGGGAATCCCGTCCTTGCGCACATAGCGCACCGCCACCGTCACCCGGCGGTCCAGGGTGCGGTTGATCTGGATGATGCCGGCGCTGTAATCGGTCACGAAATCCGTCCCTTCGATCAATTCGTCGTAATAGGGCACGTAGAAGTCGCTGGCGCTGAAAAAGATCGTGTCGCCTACCGCCGCGGCCACGTTGTTGCTGGAATTGGCGTCATCGAGATAGACTCGGACGGTGCCGTTTTCCGGCAGCAAGGCCGGGGTTTTGATCAGCCAGGAACCGTCGGGAGCGGTCTTGATGGCGTTATTGACCCAACCCGGCGGGATGTTGTCCGTCAGGTCGGCTTCCGTATACAGATCCAGGAGCGCATAGGGATCTTCGAGATAAAACATGGTGCGGGCGGCGTAGTCCCGGCTGCGGAACACGGTGGAGTCGGCCTGGCTGGTGCCGATGTAGCGCTGGGTGTTCTTTTGGCCCTCTTCCTTACTGGTGATCAGGGTGAGATCCAGATTGCCGTATTTGAGTTTGGAGGTGACGCCGAAGAGGCCCTTGGACGAGGTTGAATAACTGATGTAGCGGGAACCGGACAGCGCCAGGGTGATATTGCCGGCCTCGATGCTTTGGATCACCTCGTCTTCGTCACCGGTGTATCTGATGCTCACGTTGTTGGGATCGAAGAGTTGTTCGTCCTGCTTGCTGTTGTATTTGAGATTGACGGCGATCTTTTCGCCGATCATGCCTGAGAGACGGAGGTTGGTTTCCTGCTCCATTTTGAGGTCGAAGGTGCTGGCATTGCTGGTTTCGTAGATGGCGACATTCTTGCGTTTGGAACTCCCCACTTCGAAGGTCACTTTCTGGGTGCCGTCCAGATTCAAACGTCCCGCCGATGAGCCCAGGACTTTCTGCACCGCCTTGGGCATGGCGATGGTGGGCAGTTCGAGCACGAATTCCTTGATCAGGCCGGTGGTGGTGACCTGGGTCTGCTGGGTCTGCGCCTTGACGTTGGTCAGCAGCGATTTGCGGAAGGAACGCTGCTGCAGATTGGCAAAGTAGGTGTCGAAGGAGACGATTTGCCTGGGTACCAGATCCAGGCCGGCGATCTGGGTGGAGATGATGACCTGGCGCTTGTCAAAATCGATCTCTTCCTTGTGTTCGGAGCCGAAGTCCCGGATCAGGTAGGGCTGGTCGGAGATGAAATTGAGCCCCTTGTTCAGTTTATACACATCCACCCGGTTATACACCAGCGGATTGTAACCCTCCAGATACAGGCGGGGATACATAGCCTCGGCGCAGTTCATCACGGCCAGGATCAGTAACAGGAGCGCGAGGCTGGTACGCTTGAGCATAGGGGATCAGAAGTTTTTCAGCAGTCGGCAGGCCAGGTAGATGCCATCCAGGGTCAGGGTCTTATCCACCGTATCGATCGAGGGGATCAAAGGTTTGACCAATTCGGCGATCCCGCCCGTAAGCACGGTGTAGATGTCCGGTTTGTCGAAGTAATGCAGTTTCACGCGTTGGATATAGGCCTCCAGCATGAAGGCGTGGCCTTGGATGATACCTGAAAGCAGGGCATCCCGGGTGTTGGTGCCCAGGAGCGTTTGCGGCGGGATGAGCTCGATCTGCGGCAGCAGGGCGGCCTGTTCAAAGAGGTGGTCGGCGCTGGTTTTCAGGCCCGGAGCGATGGCCACGCCTTCAAAACCGCCCTGTGCGGTGATGAATTGGATCGTAGTGGCGGTGCCCAGATCAACGACGATGCAGTTGCGGCGGTATTTTAGCCAGGCGCCGAAGGCGTTGGCGATCAGATCCGCTCCGATGCAGGCCGGATCCGCCACCCGGCAGCTGAGTCCCAGCTCGCTGCAGGCATTGATTTCCAGGATTTCGGCCTCAAAGTATTTCTGCAGCAGATGCTGCCAGATCCGGGTGAGTTCCGGGACCACGCTGGCCATGGCAACCAGCTGTATCGTTTCCGGCCGGTTCTCGCCCAAAAGAGGGCGCAGCAGGCTGTAATACTCATCCGCCGTCCGGTTCCGGGAACTGAAAAACCGGGCAAACCAAGTCATGGAATCGCCCTGGTAGATGCCGCAGGCGATGTTGGTGTTGCCGATATCTATCACCAAGCAGGGATGAAGCAGGCTATGTCTTTGCATACTCTCTACACTATCGTTGGTTTTGGAAAGATAAAAATCCTGCGCCTGGAAGGGATTGTAACCTAATCTGCAACAGATGGAATTATGTCAATAGAATTTCTGTCACTCAACCCAGGCCGAGTTCTTTCAGGGACGTGGATTTCTTGCGCCAGCCGGGATTGACTTTCACCCACAGATGCACCAGCACCCTGCGTTCAAGCCATTCCGAGAGCCGCGATTCCGCGTAGCGCCGGATCTGGGCCAGGCCTTCGCCTTTGCTCCCGATCAGGATGATCTTCTGGCTGGGCTTTTCCACCCAGATCACTGCATCGATGACGGTTTTGTCTGCTTCATCCTGCCAGCGCTGGACCAATACCGCCGCCGCATAGGGTATTTCCT
The DNA here is from genome assembly GCA_964463825.1 of uncultured Candidatus Cloacimonadota bacterium. Taxonomy (GTDB): domain Bacteria; phylum Cloacimonadota; class Cloacimonadia; order Cloacimonadales; family Cloacimonadaceae; genus Syntrophosphaera. The sequence goes on from CAYXEF010000021.1 coordinate 6,551, forward strand.
GCTGCAGTTGGTGGAAGATCGCCTCCCGGATCGTTTCCTGGGCAAAGAAGCGCAGCGGCAGGTCGGACAGCTGGTCGGGCTGAAAATAGGGCTCATGATAGGGAATGTAACTCAACAGGGCAGTCATAAGTTCCGGCACCTGCTCGCCGGTACGGGCCGAAACGAAGAAACTCTGCCCCAGCGAGGCCGGCAGCTGCGCGGTCAAATGCTCCCGGACCACGTCAGGCTTGAGATCGATCTTGTTGAACACCGCCAGCTGCGGCGTGCGTACCAGGCTCAGGCGCTCCATGACCTGCAGATCGTAATCCGTGGGAAAACTCGCCACATCGGTCAAAAACAGGATCAAATCCACATCCTGCCAGGCCTCGGACCAGATCTTCCGCATCCTGTGCTGCATTTCGTAGCGTGGTTCGAGATAGCCGGGAGTGTCGATGAACACGATCTGGCAGTCGTCGCGGTTGAGGATGCCTTTGATGGCATTGCGGGTGGTTTGGGGTTTGGGCGAGGTGATGGAGATCTTTTCGCCCAGGATCTGGTTGAGCAGAGTGGATTTCCCCGTGTTGGGCTTGCCTAGGATGGCCACAAAACCGCTGCGGAAGTCTGCTCGCGTCATATCAGGCTCAGCCGCCAAAGCGGACTTGTCGCGGTTTGTACCGGCGCTCGCTGAAGCGCCGAATAAAACGGCGGAGCGGCATCCGCCGGTACATGAAACGGCGGAGCGGCGTCCGCCCTAACAACTTGCTTTTAGAGTGCGTTGAACACGCCCTTGATAATGTCCGCCACTTCCAGCAGCTGCTCTTTCGTTATGACCAAAGGCGGCGCCAGACGGATGATGTGCCGGTGCGTGGGTTTGCAGAGGATGCCCTCTTCCTTCAGTTTCAGGCACACGTCCCAGGCCTCGTAACCGTTTTTCGGCTCGACGACGATGGCGTTGAGCAGGCCTTTGCCGCGCACCAGTTTTAGCATGGGATGCTGGATCCGGGTGAGCGCGTCGCGGAAGATCTGGCCCAATTCAAAGGCGCGTTCGGCCAGGCCTTCCTCCTTCACCACTTCCAACGAGGCTTTGGCCACCGCGCAGGCCAACGGATAGCCGCCGAAGGTCGAACCGTGCTGGCCGGGCTTGATCGTGAGCATGATCTCACGGTCGCACAACACGGCGGAAACCGGGATCACGCCACCGGCCAGGGCTTTGCCCAGGATCAGGATGTCCGGGCGCACGTTTTCGTAATCGCAGGCCAGTAGCTTGCCGGTGCGGGCGATGCCGGTCTGGATCTCGTCCGCGATGAACAGCACATTGTGCTCTTTGCAGAGGTTGTAGCAATCCTTGAGATAGCCGTCCCGGGGCACGAAAACCCCCGCTTCGCCCTGGATCGGTTCCACGATGAAGGCGGCGACGTTTTTGCCTTTTTGGGCCAGAAACGCTTTCAGGGCATCGGAATCGTTGTAGGGGATCTTGGCCACGCCGGGCAAAAAGGGCCCGAAACCTTCGTAACATTCGGGATCCGTGGAGGCGGACACCACTGCCAGGGTGCGGCCATGGAAGTTGTTTTCGGCAAAGACGATGATCGCGCCGTCGGATTCCACGCCCTTGACCTGATAAGCCCATTTGCGGGCCAGTTTCATCGCCGTTTCCACGCCCTCGGCTCCGGAATTCATCGGCAACACCATATCGTAGCCGAAGTACTCGGTGATGTATTTTTCGTATTCGCCCAGCTTGTTGTTGAAGAAGGCGCGCGAGGTGAGAGTCAGCGTCCTGGCTTGCTCGCACAGAGCGTCGATGATCCTGGGGTGGCAATGGCCCTGATTGACGGCGGAATAGGCCGACAGGAAATCGTAATAGCGTTTTCCTTCGGGATCCCACAGAAACACGCCCTCGCCTTTGGCCAGCACCACCGGCAGGGGATGGTAGTTGTGCGCTCCGTACTTCTCTTCCAGTTCCATCGCCTGCGCGGAACTGATGAGACCGTGTTTGAGATTTTCAGGCATGATTCCTCCAGCTGCACTGTGTATTTTAATACTAAAAGCCAAATCCGGCACAAGCCTTTTGTGTCAAGGACATTCTTTGCCGCGCTCCCTGAAGCGCCTGCTGCCAAAGCCCAAAAACAGCCCCGCGCAGAATCCGGTTGACAGTTTCCCGCTCTGCTCCGATACGGGCTCAAAGGATAAAACACTATGCAATATCGACAAATGCCGGGCTCCCAGGATAAACTCTCGATCCTGGGGCTGGGCCTGATGCGCCTCCCCCTGCAGACGGACGGCAAGCTGGATCAACCCCGCTGCCTGGAAATGTTGCACTACGCCTATCAGCATGGCGTCAATTATTTCGACACCGCCTGGGTCTATCATAACGAAGAAAGCGAGCCGCTGTTGGGGACTTTCGTCTCCCAGGTCCCGCGCGATAAGCTCTATCTGGCCACCAAACTGCCCTGCTGGCTGGTAAAAAGCCCCGCTGACCTCGACAGTTTCCTCGAGCGCCAGCTGGAGCGCCTGCAAACCAGCTACATCGATTATTATCTGCTGCATTCTTTGGGCAAGCGGAGCTGGAAAGAGATGCTCGCGGTCAAAGTGCTGGATTGGCTGGACAGGGCCAAAGCGGACGGCAGGATCAGGCACGCCGGATTCTCCTTCCACGACGGCTATCCGGTGTTCAGGAAGATCGTGCTGCGCTATGACTGGGATTTCTGCCAGATCATGCTCAACTATCTGGACACGCATTACCAGGCGGGTATGAACGGCTATAGACTCGCCGTGGAGCGGGGTCTGGGCGTGATCGCCATGGAACCTTTGCGGGGCGGCAAACTGGTGCAACTGGTCCCGGACAATGTGCAAGCCGTCTGGGCCAGGAGCCGACTGCCCTGGACGCCCTTGCAGAGAGCGCTCAACTGGGTTTGGAACCTGCCCGGCAGCACGGTTCTGTTATCCGGCATGAGCAACCTGGAGCAATTGCAGGAAAATATCCGCCTGGCAGCTCAGGCCGGATCCGAGCCGATCCCCGAACGGGAATTGACACTGTACAACCAAGCCCGCCTCCAATACCTGCACCGCATTGCCGTCCCCTGCAGCGAATGCCGCTATTGCCTGCCCTGCCCGCACAAGGTGGCGATCCCCACGGCTTTCGGCCTCTATAACGAAGCAAAGATGTTCGGCACCCGGGAGCGGCATTTGCGGGAGTATAAAGCCTGGATCCCAGAAGAATCCCGGGCGGATAAATGCACCCGCTGCGGCATCTGCCTCAGCAAATGCCCGCAGCATATCGCCATACCCGACCGACTGGCCGAAGTGGCGGACTATTTCCGGGAAGACTGAGCCGTAACTGTCTTTCTGGCCGGAGCGTCTCCCCAGCTGTTTCCAGCTTGCGGCTCTCCGCTTTGCCTCTGCTAAGCTTCCCCAATACTGCCCCTGTGTTTGACGGGAAGTGTGGGGGAAGCTGACAGTAAACGATCAATCAAGGCGCCAGGAAGCGGCTTCCGGGACGTGATTGAGCTTGGCGGGAGGATTACCGGGCCGGCAGCTTGGCTTGGGGTTTACTGGCGTCCGATGGAGTAATAGCTGAAGCCCTGCGCGCGCATCTGCTGCGGGTCGAACTGATTGCGTCCATCGAAGAAAATAGCTTGCTTGAGCGTGTTTTTGACCCGCTGCAGATCCGGATAGCGGAATTGATGCCATTCTGTGATCAGCAACAGGGCATCGGCGTTTTTCAGGACCTCGTACTCATCACCCGGAAATGCCAGTCCGGGTTGTTCTCCGAAAAGATGCCGCGCTTCGGGGATTGCGACCGGATCGTAAGCCTGGACCTTTGCTCCGGCCTCCAGCAAGGCCCGGATGATGACCACCGAGGACGCCTCGCGCATGTCGTCGGTCTGGGGTTTGAAAGCCAAGCCCCAAACGGCAAAGACAATGCCGCTTAAGTCATTGCCAAAATGTTGTTTGATCTTATCGACCAAAAGTAATTTCTGCTCCTGGTTGACCGCCTCCACCGCCGTCAGGATGCGGGGCTGGGTGCCGGCCTGGCGATGCATTTGGATCAAGGCCTGCACGTCTTTGGGAAAACAGGATCCGCCATACCCCACGCCGGGATAGATGAATTTGTATCCGATGCGGCTGTCCGAACCAATGCCGTGGCGTACTTCGGAAATATCCGCGCCCAAGGCTTCGCAAAGGCGCGAGAGCTCGTTCATGAAGGAGATCTTGGTGGCCAGCATGGCGTTGGCGGCATATTTGGTCATCTCGGCCGAACGTACGCTCATCAGGATGATGCGCTCGCTCGTGCGATTGAAGGGCAAATACAACTCCCGCATGATCCTGCCCGCCTCGGGTTCATCCACGCCCAACACCACCCGGTCCGGCTTCATAAAGTCGTCGATGGCCGCCCCTTCCTTGAGAAACTCGGGATTGGAGACCACGGAGAAAGGAATGTCCGCGCCCCGGGACGCCAATTCAGACTTGATCAGAGTGCGCACTTTGTCCGCCGTTCCCACCGGCACGGTGGATTTGTCCACTATGATCAAGTAATGGTTCATATATCTGGCAATATCTTTCGCCACGGCAAGCACATAACTCAGATCAGCAGAGCCATCTTCCCCGGGCGGGGTACCTACGGCGATAAACACGACATCCGAGTTTTGCACTGCCTGCTCAAGGCTGGAGGAGAAAGTCAGGCGGCCTTCCCGGGCGTTACGTTCAACCAGTTCTTTAAGTCCTGGCTCATAAATTGGCATCTGATTATTGTTTAGCATGCCCAGTTTGCGCTGGTCGCTGTCCACGCAAATCACGTGGTTGCCCATGTCGGCGAAGCAGGTCCCGCTGACCAGGCCCACATATCCGGTGCCGATTACTGCTAAATTCATTCGTGTGTCTCCTCTTGCCGGAAGTAGGCGATCGTATCCCTGAGTCCGGCATCCAGGGTATATACGGGACTCCAGCCCAGCACCCGGAAAGCCTTCGCGCAATCGAGCAGAGAGCGATGCAGGTCGCCCTTGCGGGCCGGACCGGTCAGGGCTGAGGTGTCTTTGGCCATGTGCCAGGCGATTTTTTTATAGAGCAAAGTAGTGGTCGTTTCCACGCCGGTGCCGATATTAAAGACATCGTTGTCGCCGGCCTCCAGCGCGTAGAGATTGGCCCGCACCGCGTCCAAAACATAGACGTAATCTCGGATCATGCCTTCCGGTTCCCCGGGATATAGATAAAGGGTCGGCTGCTGGTTGTGCAGTAACTTCTCGATGAAGATCGAGACCACGCCCGCCTCCCCATGCGACACCTGGCGGGGTCCGAACACGTTGGCATAGCGGAGCACGGTGTATTTGAGGCCGTATTGGCGCTCGTAGAAGCGCAGATAATGTTCGCCGGTGAGTTTGTTGATCGCATACACAGAGAGAGGTTGCGGAGGATACAACTCGCTGGTCGGGTACTCCTCCGCCTCGCCGTAAATCGCTCCGCCGGAAGATATATAGATAACTTTCTTAACCTTATACTTTACGCAATACTGGATAAGATTAACCAGGCCTTTGACATTGACCTCGGCATCCTGCATGGGATCCTCGATCGAAAGCGGTACGCTGACTTGCGCGGCATGATGATTGACCACATCCGGTTTTTCCTGCTGGAATACGGTCTCCAGGGCCTGAGAGCAGATGTCGATCTGGTAGAATTTGGCTTTGGGATTGAGGTTGCGTTTGTATCCGGTGGCCAGGTTGTCCACGATCACCACTTCATGCCCGGCATCTACTAAGGCATCCACGACATGCGAACCTATAAAGCCGGCGCCGCCGGTAACCAGTACTTTCATAACTCACTCGCTTGGTTTAGGGGTTTAAAGGTTGAAGAGTTTAAAGGGAACATAATCGTCCGGTCTGGCTAATCGTTTTCTTTGGCAAGGAGATAGTTTTTCATGCCATCCAGCATACTTCTCAGTTGTTTGAAGAATCCCAGATACCTTATATCGTCCTCTAAGTAACCTAGTCGCACGCAGATCTCGATCTGGGTCTCGCACTCCGACAGCGATCCATTGGCAATCGAAAGAAAGTGTATAAACTCCTTGCCGCTGTTTCTTCCCGCTCCTTCGGCGATGTTCATGGGTATTGAACACGCACTTCTGCGCATCTGCGATACAAGTCCGAACTTCTCATCAGCCGACAGTTTCTGTGTATCCCGGTAGATCTCTACAACCAGATCCATGCTCAGTGCCAGAGTTTCAGTTCTTTGTAGCTATTCATGCGCATCACCCAACCTTGTCAGTACCCTTAAACCCTTTAACTTTTCGACCTTTAAACCCATGCTCAATCATCCTCCACAATGATGTATTCGCCCAGGATCCTGAGATCGGCCGGATTTACGTTGACCATCACGGCCTGGCGCAGAATGTTTACCTGTAGGCGTACTTCGCTGAGTTTGGCATGGTTCTCCACCACGCCGGCGATCCCTTTCAGCGGTCCCTTGACGATTTCCACCCGCAAGCCCTGTGAAAGCCAGAAACTGGGTTTCAGCTCTGCCTTGGGCTGGTTGCTGAGATAGATGTTGGTCAGATCGGCCAACAACTCGTCCTGGACCGGTACGCGGATGAACGAGACCGTGAGGCCGGAGATCTGGAGCCGCTGTTTTTTTACGGTGTCGATCACGCAGAAGAGATAACCCGGAAACATAGGTTTGGTGAAGGAAATCTGGCGTTTTTGGTACACTCTCTTGCTCTCCATCTGGGGCAGGTAATACCAGATGCCGCTGTTGCGGGCGTACTCCGCCAGTTTCTTTTCGCAGCGGGGCTTGGTGTGGATCACAGCCCAACGTTCGCTGCCGCTGGCGGGTTTGAGTTCACCGAACAGTTCGTCGATCAGGACAGGGACGTGAGTGGCCATTCAGTAACGGTAATGATCGGGTTTGTAAGGTCCTTTGATAGGGACGTTGAGATACGAGGCCTGGTGTTTGCTGAGCTGGGTCAGGATCACGCCCAGTTTGTCCAGATGCAGCCTCGCAACCTCTTCATCGAGCAATTTGGGCAGGGTGTAAACGCCGATCTGATGCGCGTTTTGCCAGAGTTCGATCTGGGCCAGGACTTGGTTCGAAAAAGAGCAACTCATGACAAAGGAGGGATGCCCGGTGGCGTTGCCCAGATTGACCAGCCGACCTTCGGAGAGCAGGATGATGCTCTTGCCGTTCGGCAAATGGATCTGATCCACCTGAGCTTTGATCTTCTCCACCCGCACGTCGGGCAGCGATAGCAATTTACCCACCTGGATCTCGTTGTCGAAATGGCCGATATTGCAGACGATGGCATGATCCTTCATCTTGAGCATGTGATCGACCCGGATGACATCGCAATTGCCGGTGGCGGTCACGTAGATATCCGCCGTGTCCAGCATGTTGTCCACAGTATTGACTTCAAAACCCTCCATCGCGGCCTGTAAAGCGCAGATGGGATCGATCTCGCTGACCACGACCCGGGCGCCGAAACCGCGCATGGATTGGGCGCAGCCTTTGCCGACATCGCCGTAACCGCAGATCATGACGACCTTGCCGGCCACCATGACGTCCGTACCCCGCTTGATGCCGTCGGCCAGGGATTCGCGGCAGCCGTAGAGGTTGTCGAATTTGGATTTGGTGACCGAGTCGTTGA
>CAYXEF010000021.1:14256-24146 GCA_964463825.1 uncultured Candidatus Cloacimonadota bacterium
GATTCGCGGCAGCCGTAGAGGTTGTCGAATTTGGATTTGGTGACCGAGTCGTTGACGTTGATGGCCGGAAACAGCAGTTCGCCGTTGGAGAGCATTTGATACAGGCGGTTGACCCCGGTGGTGGTCTCTTCGCTCACGCCGCGCAGGCCGGCTGCGAGTTGAGTCCATTTCTGAGGATCCTGGGCCAAAGCACCGATCAGCAGGCCCTGCACCAGGCGCAGTTCTTCGGATTTGCCGCTGACGGCGGGCATTTTCAGTTTGGCCTGATACTGCCGTTCCAGCCGGCAGCCTTCATGCACCATCAGCGTGGCGTCTCCCCCATCGTCGACGATGAGATCCGGTCCGCCTTCCGGCCAACTGAGCGCGTGCATGGTGCAACGCCAGTATTCTTCCAGAGTCTCGCCCTTCCAGGCAAAGACGGGGATGCCCTGGGCGGCGATGGCAGCCGCGGCGTGGTCCTGCGTGGAGAAGATATTGCAGCTGCACCAGCGGACCTGGGCACCCAATTCCAGGAGAGTTTCGATGAGCACGGCAGTTTGGATGGTCATATGTAAACTGCCTGTGATACGCGCACCCCGCAGGGGTTTGAGGGGGCCGTATTTGCGGCGGAGAGCCATCAGACCGGGCATTTCCAGCTCGGCCAGGGCTATCTCGCGGCGGCCAAAAGCGGCCAGATTGATGTCTGCGACCTGATAATCCATATCCTTCCTTCCTCTCTGGTCAAAAGGGAGATGCCGTATCCCGCCGGCGGTTTTGGCCAACAAGATACGGCACCAATTTTGTTACTTATCTTCTGTGGAAGCGGTCGCCGCCGCGTCCGAAGGAACGACGGTCTCCGCCCCGGTCATCGCGGCGGGGTTGGGGACGTTCGTGTTTGGGAGCGTTGGGATCGGGCTCGGGATTGCCGGGCACGCCTTTCATGGTCAGGGACAACTTGCCTTTTTCCATGCCCAGGGATTTGACGTGCACGATATCGCCCAATTTGACCATGTCTTCAGGATGTCCGATGCGGGAAGTGTGCATCTGTGAAACATGCACCATGCCTTCTTTCATCCCGCCCATGATCTTGACGAAGACGCCGTAGGGCTCGATGCGCGTGACCGGGCCTTCGTATTCCTGGCCGATCTCGGGTTCGGCCACGATGCCCATGACCATGCCCTTGGCTTTCATGATGGAGTCTTTATTCGGTGACAGGATGCGGACCATGCCGTCGTCCTCGATATCGATCTCCACCTGGCAAACTTCGATGATGGATTTGATCATCTTGCCGCTGGGTCCGATAATCTCCCCGATCTTGTCCACCGGCACCTTGAAGGCCTCGATGCGCGGAGCTGTGGGCGCCAGATCCTCACGCGGCTCGGCGATGCACTGCTGCATCAGGTCGAGAATGCGCAGGCGCGCGGTTTTGGCTTTTTCCAGAGCGATGCGCATGATGTCTTTGGTGATGCCTTCGATCTTGATGTCCATTTGCATCGCGGTAATGCCCTGACGGGTGCCGGCGCACTTGAAATCCATGTCCCCGAGGTGGTCTTCCAGGCCCATGATGTCGGTCAAAACGACGTATGCGTCGCCTTCCATGATCAGGCCGTTGGCAATGCCGGCCACCGGAGCCTTGATCGGAACGCCGCCGGCCATCATGCCCAGGCAGCCGCTGCAGATCGAGGCCATGGAGGAGGAACCGTTGGATTCCAGTGTGTCGGCTACGATGCGCATGGTGTAGGGAAAGACTTCTTTGTCAGGCAGGATCGCAGTCAGAGCGCGTTCGGCCAGATTGCCGTGGCCTAGTTCGCGGCGTCCCACGGGACCCATTCTGCCGGCCTCGCCCACGCTGAAGGGCGGGAAATTGTAGTGCAGGTAAAAGTGTTTCTTGTATTCGACTTCGAGGCCGTCGATGACCTGTTCGTCGCTGCCGCCGCCCAGGGTGACGGTGCCCAGGGACTGGGTCTCGCCCCGGGTGAACAGGGCCGAGCCGTGTACCACGGGCAGGACATCGATCTCGCAGGTGATTTCGCGCAGATCGTCCAGGCCGCGGCCATCCACGCGGTGATGCTTGCGCAGGATGGAGTCGCGCACGTAGCGGCGGATCAGTTCCTCGTAGGCGTCCTTATACCATTTTTCGTTCTCTGCGAAGGCTTCTTCGTTCTCCGCCTGGTATTTCTCCAGCATTTCCGCTTCGGCCGCGTCAAAGGCGTCCTGGCGTTCCTGTTTGCCCAGGATCACAGCGGATTCCGCGATGCGGGCGCCGTATTCGGTTTCCACCCGGCTCAGGATCTCGGCAGGAATGGTGACCAGGGGAACGTCGACTTTCTCTTTGCCGCATTCCGCGCGCATGTCTTCCTGCAGGGCGCAGAGTTTCTTGATCTCTTCGTGCCCCGCGTAAACCGCGTCCAGCATGGTCTCTTCGCTGAGTTCCCTGGCGGCGGATTCGATCATCACCACGGAGGTGGTGGAGGCGGCCACTGCCAGATCCAGCTGCGAAGAACCGTTCAACTGGCTTTCATAGGGATTGACGACGATCTGGCCGTCGATGTGACCGACCGTGACACCGGCGATGGGGCCATGGAAGGGGATGTCGGAAAGTGTCAGGGCCAGCGAAGCGCCAAACACGCCCAGGGCGGAGGGATCGTTTTCTCCATCGTAGGCCAGGACATTGAGCACCACGTGCACCTGGTTGCGGAAGCCATCCGGAAACAGGGGCCGGATGCTGCGGTCGATGACCCGAGCGGAAAGGGTGGCATCCGTGGTCGGCTTGGCTTCGCGCTTGAAAAAGCCGCCCGGGATCTTGCCGCTGGCGTACATTTTCTCGATGTAATCGACGGTGAGGGGGAAGAAATCCTGTTGTTCGACCGGATCCTTGCTCATGGTGGCGGTGACGAGCACGGCGCTGTCCCCGTAACGGATGAACACGCTGCCGTTGGCCTGTTTGGCCATGCGTCCGGTTTCCACATAGAGTTTGCGGCCGCAGAACTCGATTTCGCGTTTGATGATGTTGAAGTTGTGCATAACTTCTCCTATGGTTTTGTATCCGCGGGAGAAGAAGCAATAGGCTGAACAGCGCGCCAGGCGCCTTTCGGCTTATTGCTCATGCTCCCGTGGGTGGTTGACATTCTAAGCCCGGAGCATCCGGGGGTTATTAAAATCGGAGGTGGATCCCGGCCCGACGGGCAACGAATCCACCTCCCACTATCTTGGCTGGTTTACTTGCGGATATTGAGCGCTTTGATCAGTTCGCGGTAGCGGGTGATGTCTTTCCGCTTCAGGTAATCAAGCAAGCGCCTTCTCTGCCCGATCAGTTTCAACAGCCCGCGCCGGGTGCTGAAGTCCTTGGGGTGCTCTTTCAGGTGCTCGGTGATATCGCCGATGCGCTTGGACAAAAGCGCGACCTGGACTTCCGGGGAGCCGGTGTCTGATTCATGGAGTTTAAACTCTGCCATGATAGCCGTTTTGGCCTCAGGGTTCAGTGGCATTTCAGCCTCCTGTTGGATTTTGGGACAGGCTTTTGGGGGGGCGGGAATCTGTAAAGGACTTTTTTAGTTAACGGGTTAACAGGTTAGCGGGTTAACGGATGAACGATTGGCAGGCGGAACTAGCAGACTGTGAATCAAGACTTTGTTTCTGGTTTAGATTCGATTGAATGGATCAATCCCAAAAGTTGACGTTTGAACGACAATGCCGTTTCAGTAGCTGTGTCAGCCTGAGTAGGATCGGTAACAAATCCAAGCAGGACAGCAATCTCAATGTGTGTGAGTAATTCAGATATAGAGCCCAATGCGATGTTGAGATAGTTGAGCAGTTCTTTCTGAGATCTTCTGCCGCACCCTTCAGCGATGTTAGCTGGAATTGAGATGACTGCCCTTTTCATCTGGGATACCAATCCCCACATCTCTTCCCGGGGGAATTCACCGCTCATAACATAGATTTGCTTTCCAAGAATCAGGCTGGACTTGTACCCTTCAAGATCAGTGTGCATCATAAAAAACTCCAATACCTCTAGTATCCAAGTTTCGAGATTATTATCTCACCAGTTAACCCACTAACCTGTTAACCCGTTAACCCAAAAAGTGGTGGAGGTGGCGGGAATCGAACCCGCGTCCAAAGAACTGACCATGAGTGATTCTACATGCTTAGTTGTCTTTGTGTCTCGGCCCGGGCGGTGGAAGACAATCAGACCCGCCGGGGCCACGGCTCATGGTCTTAGCCGGAACTTATGAGCTGTGGGCTCCGGAGCGGCCGCGCTGTTTCGACGCCCAAGCCCTTCCCGGCGGCACGGAAGGGTTGGACGCTAACTGCATTAAGCAGCTAGGGCGTAGTTGTCGTTTGCAGTTAAATCTGCGTGCTGCTTCTTGACGGAGTGGACAGCGTCTCCGGCATGCCTCTCTCACATTCTGGTTCCCTGTCGAAACCAAGTCACCCCCTATGCTCTGATAAAGATCCGTAGACAAGATATTGCCCAGGCTTCCGCTGTCAAGCCCTAACTGCTTCAGCGCGTCGCCGCCAGGGTTTCAGGCAGCCCAACAGCCATAAATGACTGGTGCCTCCAAAATGGTCTGGCTCAGGCATGCCTGATGCGGCAAGGGCCTCCAGAGGCGGGATCAGCTTAGCGTGCCGATGATATCGCTTAGGCTCAGATCCCGCTCTTGCAGGAAGTCGTGTAAGCCGGCATGGATCCTGACTGCGGCCAGGGGATCGCTGTAAAACGCGGTTCCGACAGCCACGGCGGAGGCTCCGGCATAGAAAAATTCCAACGCGTCCTGCCAAGTGTGAATGCCGCCCATGGCCAAAACCGGGATGCTGACTGCCTGCGCGGCTTTGTAGACCAAGGCCAGGGCCACCGGCTTGATCCCAGTTCCGCTGTAACCGCAGATGGGCCGCGAAATCCTGGATCTGCCGGTGCGCCAGTCGATCGCCATGCCATAGAGGGTGTTGATCAGCGAGATCGAGCTCGCGCCTCCAGCCTCGGCCGCTTGGGCGATGGCGGCGATATCCGTGACGTTGGGGCTGAGTTTGACAATCAATTCCCGCCGTGTCAGACCCGCCAGCCTCGCCGTGAGGCTGTAAACGACCTGAGGATCGGCTCCGAAGGCAAGGCCCTCGCGCTCGACATTGGGACAGGATACATTCACCTCGTAAGCCGCGATGCCGTCTTCCAGTTCCAAACGCTCCAATATGCGGCGGAACTCGTCCTGGCTGCCTCCGGAAAAACTCACGCACAGCGGGATGCGCAGATGCTCCCGGAGTGCCGGAAGATCCTGCGCGGCGAAGATCTCCAACCCGGGATTTTGCAGACCGATGGCATTGAGCAGCCCGGCTTCGGTCTCATACAGGCGCGGAGGTGGGTTGCCGGCCCGGGGCTCCAGCGTAATGGTTTTGGATACGTACATGCCCAGAACGTCTTGGGGAAAGAGGTCAAAATACTCCCGGCCGAAGGTCCCGGAACCCACGCAGACAGGGCTTGCCAGCCGCAAACGGCCCAATGCCGTGGTCAGACGGTTCATAACGACCCCCAACGTATCCGGCTGGCGTCAAACACCGGCCCTTCCTTGCACACGCGCTCATAGCCCTCCCCCACGGGAACCGCGCAGCCGTGGCAGACTCCCACGCCGCAGGCCATATAGGCTTCCAGCGACACCCAATGCGGCAGCGGGGCAACCAGTTCAGCCACGCGCTTGAGCATGGGAACCGGGCCGCAGCTGTACACGGCATCGACGCAGCCTTGGCTGACGAGGGTCTCTAAGCCTTGCGTGACCAGGCCCTGCCGCCCCAGGCTGCCATCCTCGGTGTAGAGCTCGTCGCAGGGAAAAGCGTCGTCGGCGCAAGCTCCGCCATGCAGCAGAGTAACTGCGTTAGTTGCGTCCAGCATCCTGCGCAGCCAGGCCAGAGGAGGATATCCCACCCCGCCACTGACCAGCAGGACGCGCCGGCCCTCCACAATGGGGAATCCGTTGCCCAGCGGTCCCAGCAGCCGGAGGGAATCGCCCTCGCCCAAATCCGCCAGAGCCTGCGTGCCGGGACCGAGCACTTTGATCAGAAAGGAGATCTCGCCCCCGGAAACGTCGTAGACGCTGACCGGCTTGAACAACCGCCGTTCCTGCGGGGCGGTGTCCGCCTTGAGTTCAAAGAACTGCCCCGGAACGCAGAGTCCGGCCCATTCCGGCGCCTGGACGCTCAGCACGCGGTAGCGCGGGTTGATCGCCTCGCTGCGTTGCAGTGGCAGAGTGCGGTAGCGGAGGTTCATTCCGCCTGCCAGGTCACGCGTCCTTCCCAGAGCGTCAGGACAACCTTGCCGGACAGGGTTTGCCCCAGCCAGGGCGAGTTTTTGCTCTTGGAGAGGATGCTGTCGGCATCGAAGCAGGTCTCCCCCGCCAGATCCACGAGTGTCAGGTCAGCCGGATTGCCCGCTTTGATGGTATTATCCGGCAAATCGAGCACCTTGACCGGAGCCTCGGTGAGCGTCTCAGCCAAGCGTTCCAGGCTCAGGAGGCCGGGTTTGACCAAATGGTGGTAGAGCGCTGGAAAAGCAGTCTCCAGGCCGATGATGCCGAAGGGGGCATAGTCGAACTCGCGCGCTTTTTCAAAGTCCGCGTGCGGCGCGTGATCTGTGGCGATGCAGTCGATGGTTCCGTCCCGCAAGGCGGCAAGGCAGGCCAGACGGTCCTTTTCCGAGCGCAGCGGCGGTTTCATCTTGGTGTTGGTGTCGAATCCGAGACAGGCTTCCTCATTCAGGATCAGGTGGTGCGGCGTCACTTCGCAGCTGACTTGCACGCCCCGGGCTTTGGCGGCGCGGATCAGTTCCAGCGAGCGCGCGGTGCTGATATGCGCGATATGCAGCCGCGAGCCGGTGTTTTCGGCCAGCATGATGTCACGCGAGATGATGACTTCCTCGGCCAGGCCGGGAATGCCCGAAAAACCGAGTTGGGAGGCGATCTTGCCGGCGTGGATCTGTCCCTTGCCGCTGAGGTTGTAGTCTTCGGCGTGGACTATCAAGGGCAGGCCGAAATTGGTGGCGTAGCGCATGCAATTGAGCATCAGCTTCGAGTTTTGGACGCAGGAACCGTCGTCGGAAACGGCCACGATGCCTCCGGAGCGCATGGTCGCCATTTCGCTGATCTCGGCGCCTTCGCTCTTTTTGGTCATGGCGCCCACCACGTAAACCCGCGCGGAGCCGAGATCCTTGGCGCGGCGCTGGATGTAGTCCACGGTGGCGATGTTGTCGACCACGGGATCGGTGTTGGGCATGGCGCAGAGCGTGGTAAAGCCGCCCCGGGCTGCGGCGCGGGTGCCGGAGACGATGTCTTCCTTGTAGGTCTGTCCGGGATCCCGCAGGTGCACATGCAGATCTACGAAGCCGGGAAAGACGTGCAGGCCGGCCGCGTCCACCAGTTTGTCGTATTTGTCTTTAACCGTGCCGGCCACTTTCTTGATCTTGCCATCTTTGAGCAGGATGTCGCGGCGGACGAATTTGCCCGCCAGGTAGAGGGTTCCGTTTTTGATCAGTATCGTCATTGTTCGCTCCTTCAGGCCTTGCCGCCCAAGATCAGAAACATCAGCGCCATGCGCACCGCGACGCCGTTGGCGACCTGTTCCACGATGATGCTTTGGTTGCTGTCCGCGATCTCGGGCAGTATCTCCACGCCGCGGTTCATCGGCCCCGGATGCATGATCAGGGCGTCTTTTTTGGCATATTTGATGGTGTCCCGCGAGAGGACATAGTGCTTGCTGTACTCTTCCAGCGAGGGAAAGAGCCCTTCGGTCATGCGTTCCATCTGCATACGCAGGCCCATGACGATGTCGGCGTCGCGCAGGGCTTCGCGGAGATTGTATTCCACGCGGCAGCCGTAGATTTCCTCCATGTTGCCCGGCATCAGGGTGCGTGGGCCGCAAACCGTGACCTCCATGCCCAGCTTTTTCATGCCGATCAGGTTGGAGCGCACCACGCGGCTATTGAGGATGTCGCCCACGATGGTGATCTTGAGCCCGTGGAGGTCGCCCAGCTTTTCCCAGATGGAAAAAATGTCCAGCAGCGCCTGGGTGGGATGCGCGTGGCGTCCGTCGCCACCGTTGATCACGGGTTTGCCGGAGTACTTGTTGACCAGCTGGGGGCTGCCCGGGCTGCTGTGGCGGATGCAGTAGAGGTCGATACCCATGGCGTTAAGCGTGTAGACGGTGTCCTGGAGGCTTTCGCCCTTTTGCAGCGCGGAGACTGAGGCCTGGAAACTCACCACGTCCGCGCTCAGGCGACTGGCGGCGAGCTCGAAGCTCATGCGGGTGCGGGTGCTGTTTTCGACGAACAGGGTGCACACGGTCTTGCCGCGCAGGGTGGGGATTTTTTTGTACTCGCGCAGATTGATCTCCTTCATGCCTTTGGCGGCTTCCAGGATATACATGATTTCGTCGGCGGAGTAGTCGTCGAGGTCAAAGACGCTGCGCCCCAGGAATTGAGGTGTAGAGGTCATATTTGCTCCTTTCCGGCTCACTGGCGCGGATTAAAGGTTGGATTTTGGATACCATGCGTGGCATCCGTGGTTTTCGTCAAGGGATTTGTTTGATCCTGATCCCGCCCTGGCGGCTGACTGAATTGCCTTTTGTCAGTTTCCCGTACACTTCCCCTCTGAGGCAGGGGTAGCATTGGGGGAATACAGCGGAGGCAAAGCAGCTGGCCGCCGGGGCCGGACCGGCCGGATTAAAGCCTTTGCATACAGGCGCTTGACCACCCTGCTGACAAAATCTCTTGACTGATATCGCAAGGAGAATTTATTGTTTTAGAAAAGAAAATTCCGACAGGAGCCCAGACCATGAAACGACTCATCATAATCTTCCTGGTGCTGCTGGTAGCTTTGACCGGCTGCGCCGTCAAGCGCCACAAGCTCAGCGCGAGCGGCAACGTCAACCTCAAGACCGCCAACGTCTACTATGCCCAGCAGAATGTCGAAGAAGCGCTCAAATACTATAACCTGGTGTTGCAGGACAATCCCGATCACGCGCTGGCCCTGCGCCGCGTGGCGGATATCAATCTCTACAACGGCGAACGCCTCGCCGATCAGGCCGTACCCCTGAACCAGGCTGCCTACCGGGGATATGACAAGGCCATCGGCATTATGGAAAGCTATGTCAAGCCCTCGGAAGACGAGCTGGCCACCCTCCGCGACATGAAAAAACGCCGCACTAGCGCCTGGACGCGCATCTACCGCGCCGCCGAAGCCCAGCAGGCCGCGGGCAACACGCAGGAAGCGATCGATATTTTCATGCTCGTCGCCGATCTGGACCACAGCCGCATCGAGCCCCTGATCAAGCTCAAAGACATCTATCTGCGCGAGCTAAAAGACGAGGCCAAAGCCGAAGAGATCATGCTGCAGCTGTATGCCAAGGATCCCAATGATCCCATCCTGCTCCAGGAATTGGGTATCTTCTACATGAATAGAAAAGAATACGCCAAGGCCACGCCGCTCTTTGACCAGGTCAAAACCATCGAACCCCTGAACGTGAACAACCTGCTCAACCTCTCCTACTGCCAGTTCGAACAAGGCCTATACGCGGACGCCAAAACCAACAACCAGCTGGTGCTCAGCATGGAACCCAACAACCCGGACGCCCTCACCGACGCCAAATTCATCGCCTACAAACTGGACGACAAAGTGGCCGCGGTGGGATATCTCAAACGTTTGCTGGATATCCGGGACAACGACAATGATTATCAGGAGATCTCCTTCCTGCTCAACGAACTCACGATGTATGAGGATCTGATCACCTACGCGCAAAAATGGTTCGCGTATGATGAATTGAACAAAGACGCCGTGCGTTTGGTGATCCTGGGCGCCAACAAGATGGGCAACAAGGCCCTGGAAACTGAGTATACCAACATCCTCAACCGCATGCCCTGAGATGCCAGAAGG
>CAYXEF010000021.1:24246-30545 GCA_964463825.1 uncultured Candidatus Cloacimonadota bacterium
CAAAACCGGCAACACGTGGAAAGGCTGGAAACGCTCGCTGGCGGCGGGATTGCTCAATCCCTTCCTCTATTATCTGATGCTCTTTGTGGCCTATGACCGCCTGCGGGCGCAGGAAGCCCAGGTGCTTAACTACACCTGGGCGATCGTGCTGGCGCTGCTTTCCGTGTGGATTCTCCGCCAGCGTTTCCGCGTGCGGGATCTGATCGCGCTGTGCCTGAGTTTTTTGGGCGTGATCCTGATCTCCACGCAGGGGCGGATCCTGAGCCTGCAGTTCGACGATCCGCTGGGCTCGCTGTTGGCGGTATCGACTTCGCTGGTCTGGGCGGCCTACTGGATCCTGAATATGAAAGATCCGCGCCCGGCGGAAGGCAAGCTGCTGCTGAATTTTCTCATCGGCACCCTGGCCACGCTGATTTATGCCGCGCTGCGGGGGCGCTTGAACCTGGCCGGGCTTTTCACGCCGGAGGCCAGGCTGGGGCTGGGTGTCCTGGGCGCGTTGTATGTGGGGATCATGGAGATGGGCTTCACCTTCATCCTCTGGCAACGCGCGCTGGAAAAGAGCGCCAATACGGCATCAGTGTCCAATCTCATCTTCCTGACGCCCTTCATCTCGCTGGTTTTTATCGCCCTGATCCTGAAGGAAAGCATCCACCCCGCCACGCTGGCAGGCTTGCTGGCGATCGTGGGCAGTAATTTGTGGCAGAAAAGCGGGAAACTGGCCAATAAAAAGATTCCAACTCCGTAACGCTATCTCCCAAATATGAGCTAAGGGCAGCGGTGGTCCTGACTGACGCTTATATGCTCAATTCCAGTTGCCCGCAGTCCGCTTTGTCGCCCAGATCCAGTTTGCCCACTCCCACGCCCAGCAGCCTGATCTTGCGCCCTGTATCCCAATGCGCGATCAAGAGCTGCTGCGCGAAGTCGAAGAGCACGCTTTTGTCGGCTGTGACCTCGGGCAGGGGGCAGGAACGGGTGACACATTCGAAGTTGTCATATTTGATCTTGATGATCAGATTGCGGGCCTGAATGCCTTTGCGGGCCATGCGGTTGATCAGCCGGTCCACCAGATCCTGCAGGATCTGTAGCAGGGACTCGATGTCGTCGATATCGCTGTCGAAGGTGGTTTCGCAGCTGATGGACTTGGGATCGGACTCGGTGATCACCTCCCGGTCGTCGATGCCGCGCACCACCTGGTAGTAATAGATGCCGCTTTTGCCGAAGTGGCGGATCAATTCGCGCAGATCCCACCCGTGCAGGTCTTCGCCGGTATTGATGCCCAGTTTCCGCATGTGGGCCTCTGTGACGGTGCCGATACCGTGGAATTTCCCGATGGGCAGATTGAAAAGGATCTCCTGCGCGCTGTCGGGAGTAATGACACAGAGGCCGTCCGGCTTGTTCATTTCGGAGCCCAGCTTGGCGAGGAACTTGTTGAAGGAGACTCCCGCCGAACAGGTAAGCCGCGTGGTGTCCAGGATGCGTTGCTTGATCTCGCGGGCGATATTGACCGGATCCGGTTCCGCGACCTTGTTTGCGGTCACATCGAGGTAAGCCTCATCCAGGGACATGGGCTCAACCAGATCGGTATACAGATGAAAGATTTCCCGGATCTTCTGCGTGATCTCCTTGTAGAGATGAAAATGGCTGTGCACGAAAACCGCCTCGGGGCAAAGCGCCCAGGCCTGGTGCGAGCTCATGCCGCTGCGCACGCCAAACTTGCGGGCCTCATAGGAGCAGGTGGAAACGACGCCCCGGCTGTTGGGCGGACCGCCCACTATCACGCACTTGCCCTGCAGGGAGGGATTTTCCCTGATCTCAATGGCGGCAAAATAGGCGTCCATGTCGATGTGGATGATCTGTTTCACGCAGTCAGCAAAGTAACCGGGGGCTGGCCGTCAAGGTTTTTTTCGTCCGTTCGCGGGCTCTTGACCGAAGCTCAACTAATTCCTGCCACATAGCCAGGTTTTTTTTCTTGACAGGAGACTCCCAGACAGATATGCTTGTTTCATCAATGAAAAAGGGAGGATATCGTGAAGATTTCAGGTATCTTTTTCGCCATTGTCATCATCGCTTTCTTACTGCCGTTTATGGTGGTTAAGTGCGGTGATACGAAGATCGCATCCTTCTCCGGTTTCAAGTTGGTGACCGGTGGAAAGGTGGAAACTCCGGCCATGGATAACATGATGCAGGGCTTGGGTGACGCTTTCAAGTCGGCCGGAGATCTGGCCGGAACCGAGGAAGCGGAAGAAACCAAAGAAGCCAAAGCCGAAAAGGTCAAACCCAATTTCTTCGCCATTATCGCCCTCCTGGCTGCCATCGTGGGTTTGGTCACCGCCTTTGTCATGGACCAGAAAAAGTACATTTTGCCGCTGGTGATGGGTGTAGTGGGTTTTATCGCCCTGCTGCTGATCAGGAGCGGCCTCTCCAGTTCCTGGGCGGCCGACAGCAAAGAGCTGGCCGGGATGATCAAGGTCAACCTGCAGTTCGGCTATTTCCTCGCCCTGCTTGCCTTTATCGGGGCTGCCGTGTTCGCCTGGCTGGCTGGCAAGAACAAGTCCGCAATGGTGGAACAACGGATTTCTGACATGATCCCGGACAAAGTCGAAGACACATTCGACAAGGCCAAGGATACCGTGACCGCTGCCGGCGCCGCTGCCTGGGATAAGGTCGAAGATACGGTGGACAAGGTCAAGGACAAGATCGAAGACGCCAAACTCGACGAAAAGATCGAAGACGCGGTCGACAAGGCCAAGGACTTCATCAAGGGCGACGATAACAAAGAACAGTAATCTTCTGAAGCGTCCAAAGCAACCGCTGATTTGTTTGTCCGGCCGGCTCCGACTGCCTTCTGCGCCTGCGGAGTCTGCCGGACCTGATTTTCCCCTTTTCGATTGAGGGACCCAGATGCCCCCCATAGAGAACTCAGACCAGCCGAAGTCGATCTGGATCCGCCGCTGGTGCGTGGTCCTGGGCGGTTTTCTGGTGGCCATGATGGGCGGGCTTTCCTATTCCTGGGGAGTGTTCGTGGAGCCGATGCAGCACCGCTTTGGCTGGACCAAGAGCGAGGCGACTTTACCGCTGGCTGTATTTATGGGCGTATTCGCGCTGATGATGATCCCGGGAGGCAAACTGCAGGAGATCATCGGATTGCGGCGGCAACTTCGCCTGAGCGCATTCCTCTTTCTGCTGGCCTATGTTCTCAGCGCACTGGTGCATTACACTGTTAACAAGTGGTGGCTGGTATTTGCCTATGGCGGTATCGGCGGACTGGCCTGCGGAATAAGTTATTCCTGCATCGCTCCTCCCATACGCCGTTGGTTTCCGGATCGCCCCGGCCTGGCTGTTTCGCTTGGCGTGATGGGCTTTGGCATGGCATCGGTGTTTTTCGCGCCTTTCAAAGCCAAGGTGGCCTTGCCCATCCTGGGGATCTCCGGAACATTCCTGCTTATCGGCGCAGCGACCTTCATCGTGATCTGGATCGCGTCCTATCTGGTGCGATTCCCTCAGGATGACTGGTTCACCCACCTCTTCGGCGCCATGCATCTTTCCGGCCCGACCAGCAGTATCCTGGAGGACGTGAGCCCCAGCCGGATGCTGCGGGAAAGCCTGTTTTGGATAGCCTGGCTGGCTTTTGTGATGGTGGTTTTCGGCAGCCTGATGATCATCGGGATCCTGCCTTCCTTTGGAATCAGCATTCTCGGCCTGACACCTTTGCAGGCTGCCGTCCCGCTGTCCTTTTTCGCCCTGACCAATGGTCTCAGCCGCCCGCTGGCTGGTTTGCTAAGCGATAAAGTCGGCTCTCTGCGCCTGATGATAGTGGTTTATTCTCTGCAGACCCTGGTATTTTTCCTCCTGCCAGGACATATCGGTTCTCTGGGCTTGCTGAACGCGGCGGCAGTGGTCCTGGGCATCGGCATCGGAGTCACTCTGGCGCTTTTCCCCGTGCTCTGCTCCGAATTCTTCGGTGTGATGCACCTCGGCGTCAACTACGGGCTGCTCTTCACAGCATACGGCTTCGGAGCTTTGGCGATTCCCACCGGCACCTATCTGCACGACCGCACCGGCAGCTATCACAGCTCACTGTTATTGGCCGGAATATGTTCAGCCGTGGGAACGCTGCTGCTGGCTTACATCTTCTTCTTCCTGCGCAAACGTCCGCACTGAGCGTTTTTCTAAGTCCTGATACACATTGAAGGGCAGAACACGCTATAGGTAGTTCAGGATCTGGTTGGCGCGGCCCAGGAAGGCTTTGAGTTCTTCGCCGGAGAAGGCTTTTTGTTCCAGCAGCGAGAGATCGTGGATATAGGCGCAGAGGATCTTAACTTCTTCGTGCTTGCCCGCGGCTTCCAGATCCAGGATCTTCTTGACCACCGGGCTGGTTTGATTGACGACCAAAGTATGATGCTTGAGCATCGAGGAATCCGCGTTGCGGTTGAGCAGATCCATGTCGTGCCAGCGGCGCATGTATTCGCTGAAGACGATCATGGAAGGAATGTCCGGCGATTTGAGGCTTTTCACTTCAATCTTGAGGTCAGTATAGACATGCTCAAACAGATCCTTGAGCGTTTCTTCGCCCAATGATTGACGCAGCTCCCAGGGTATGTTGTGGGGACGGATGATCGTCTGTTCGCCCTGCTGGACCTGGTAGGGGGTGAGTTTCTCCACCGCTGTCGGATGTTTCTTGAGAAATTCGGCGAAACTCTCCCTGCTGAACGAAGCCTCCGCATTGGGTGTGAGAGCGCGGGCGAAAAGCTCCTGGAGTTTGTCAGAATCGGTGCGGTTGGCCAGGTCGACCAGTTCATTCTTGTCCCGATTGACGAGAAGGTCGTTAAGTTCGCTGTCCACGCGGATGAATTCGACCTTGTCCAGTTTCGATTCCAGTTGCTGGTAGAGATGCGTGTCCAAAGGCGAACTTTGGAAGACGACCTCGATGCCCTGATCCTTCATCAATTGGAGATAAGAGACCTGGCTGTCCTCTCCGGATGCGTACCAGACACGGGTTTTGCCCTCGACCGCGGCGTTGCGGGCTTTGTATTCTTCGAGTGTAATGAAGTCGCCGCTGGCGGATTTGAAGAGTACGTGATCCTTGAGCGCGGCGAAGAAATCGTCATCCTTGAGCAGGCCGAATTTGATAAAGGTGTTGATAGCCTCCCAATACTCCTCATACTTCTTGCGGTCGGCCTTGAAGGTGTCGAGGAAGTGGTCGGCGACTTTTTTGACGATATAGGCGTTGATCTTGCGGACCTGGGCGTCATTCTGGAGAAAACTGCGTGATACATTGAGCGGGATCTCGGGGATGTCGATGCCTCCTTTGAGCAGCAGCAGAAACTCCGGGATCAAATCCTCGAGGTTGTCTGCCACAAAGACATTGTTGCAGTAAAGTTTCACCTCGCCCTTGAAGAAATCCGGTTCGTTGCGCAGCTGGGGAAAATAGAGGATGCCGCGCAGGTTGAAGGGAAAATCCACGTTGAGATGGATCCAGAAGACGGGATCATGCCAGTCATGGAAGACATTCTTGTAGAATTCTTTGTATTCCTCCGGCGTGACATCCTTGGGCTTACGGTTCCAGAGGGCTTCTTTCTGATTGACCTGCTTGTCCTTGCAAAAGATGGGATGAGGCATGAAATTGCAGTAGCGCTCCAGGATTTCGCGCAGCTTGGCTTCCTCGGCATAAGCATGAGAATCTTCGTTGAGATGGATTACGACTGTGGTACCGGTTTGCTTGCGCTTGCCGGATTTCATCTTATAATCCGTGCTGCCGTCACATTCCCAGAAAGCTGGCTCGCTATCCGGTTCCCAGGACAGGGAATCGATGGTAACCTTGTCGGCGACCATAAACGAGGAGTAGAACCCCAGCCCGAAATGGCCGATGATGTTGCCCTGCACATCTTTGAACTTCTCGACGAATTCTTCCGCGCCGGAAAAGGCGATCTGATTGATGTATTTGCGGATCTCGTCGGCGGTCATGCCAATGCCGGTGTCTGAAACCTCGATGGTTTTCTTCTTGCCATCAAGTTTTACCTCTATTTTCATGTCTTCTGATTTTGCTTGCGGATCAGCAGCCAGGCGCTTGTTGATGGCGTCCACGGCATTTGATATCAGTTCGCGCAGAAAGATGTCATGCTGCGAGTACAGCCACTTCTTGATGATCGGAAAGATATTCTCCGTGTGTATGCTGAGGCTTCCTTGTTCAATCTTTTTCTCAGGCATCTTATCGCTCCTGTGTTTGGTGTTGATGTTTCTGGTGACAAGATAAGCGGACCCGCCCAGTTTGTCAAGCAAACTTGGCAGTCAGGTCGCTC
>CAYXEF010000022.1:0-7823 GCA_964463825.1 uncultured Candidatus Cloacimonadota bacterium
TGCGGACTTTGTCCGTAATGAGTCCGCAGTGAGTCCGCAATGATAGCCGGGGCGAAGCCCACAGAGAATTGCAAATTGCCGAATGCAGACCAGAATCCAGATCGCTGGATGCCGGGCAAATCGGTTTGGAAGAATGTCTGCAGAATGGGATCAGGTCAGGAGGGTGAACGTGCTGGTCTTGCCGGCGCGGCTCTTGAGAACGCGCTCCTGCCAGATGTCGGCGATGGGCTCCTCCGGGCTGTGTTCGACGATGACCAGGCCTTCCGGGCTCAGCAGGCCGCGCTCAAAAATCAGGCGCAGGGTGGGATTGACCAGGTTTTTGGCGTAGGGGGGATCGAGGAAGATCAGATCCCAGGCGGCGTCGGCGTCGCGCAGAAAGGCATCCACCCTCTTGCGCCAGACATGGCACGCCTCACCGCATCCGAGCCGGGCGATGTTCTTGAGCATAACGCCCAACGCGGGGGCGGCAAACTCGACGAAATCCACCCAGACAGCCCCGCGAGACAGGGCTTCCAGGCCAAAGGAGCCGGTGCCGGCAAACAAATCGAGGACGCGTTTGCCGCTGTAATCCTGATGGAGGTTGAAAACGACCTCGCGGTTGAAACTGGTGGTGGGGCGGGTGCCGCGGCCGGGCACGGGTTGGAGGGCACGGCCCTTGTATTTGCCGGTGATGATGCGCATGGTAGAGCTTAGGGCCGCGGTTTCTTGGGACGGCCGCGGGGAAATCTCAGCGGGACGGTGAGTTGGACCGGTTGCGCTTCAAACTGGGGACAGGCAATGAGGACGACACTGGCGGGCTGTTTGCAGGTTTTGACGCAGCGCTTGCAGAGGCGGTTGGGTTCGGGGGCGGGTTTGCGGGGCATCAGCTGCTGGTTTTGGCGTTCTGCATCTCCAGAATGATCGCCACCAGGTCGCTGAGCCGCACCTCGCTGAGGTTTTGGTCCTGGCCGAATCTGCCCAAAAGTGTTACCAGCAGGTCGCGGATAGTGTATTCCCGCGCGTCCGGGGCCAGTTCCATCAACCGCAGCTGGGCTTGCTGCTCAATCTCCTGCAGCATGGTCGCCAAGGCGTCGGCGTCCGACTCCTCTTCCAGAAGAATGTCCTCGTCCTCGTCGATGTAGATCTCAGCGGCCAAAGTGCCCTCGCGGAGTTTTTCCCGGGCGGTGGCCATGTTTTCAAAGCCCTGATGGTGCAGGATGCGGAAGTAGGCCAGTTCCTCGGGGGTGAATAGCTTTTCGATGCGGGGGTCGTAGCGGTTGTTGGGGTCGCTGAGAATCCGGAGTTGCAGGGCTTCGATGTGCTCGCGGACGACGGGTGACGAATCCGACTGGCTGATCAGTTCATAGGCTGCCAGTGCTTCAAAAAACTGGTTCTGTTCTTCGAATAGCTTCGCCAGTGTGATGGTTGGCGCCCAACCGCGGCTGCTGTTTTTCATTTTGTCTCCCTGTTTCTCACATGACGCCATTCTACGCAAAGGGCCTTTTATGTCAATGAAAACCTGCGGTCTATTGCAAGCTGAGACGGGGGCGGAGTTTTTCCAGGGTTTTGGGTCCGATGCCCTTGACTTGCAGGAGTTGCGAGAGATCGGTGAAGGGGCCATTTTGCTCGCGGTAGGCGATGATGGCACGGGCTTTGACCTCTCCGATGCCGGGCAGGGTGCAGAGTTCGGCCAGGCTGGCGGTGTTGGGATTGACGATATTGGTCAGTTGGGATTTGGGCGGATCGGGCGTTTTGGGCTGAGCTGCGGCGGGGGTTGAGGACTTGGTCGGAGCCAGGTTTTGCGTGCCGGAGTCAGGCGACAGCAGGGTGGGATCCAGGATCAGGGCGGCATCGTCCGGTCCGAAGGGGAGCAGCAGCGGCAACATCTTGGCCAGGGTCTTGGGTCCGATGCCCTTGATCTCGAGCAGATCCCGCAGGCTGGCAAAGGGCTTGGTCCGGCGATGATCCAGAATATCCTGGGCACGTTTTTCCCCGATGCCGGGCAGCAGGATCAGTTCGTCTTTGGTGGCGCTGCGGATGTCGATTTGAACCGGCTGGTCCTGTTGGACCGCGGCCATAAGTTGTTGGGGTTGTGCAACTTGAGGTGAAATGAGCGGGAGCCCCACGGGAAGTTGGTTGAGCAGGAAACCGAGCAGTCCGATGCCGATCAAAAAAAGCAGGGCGCGTTGTTCGCCGGAGGTGAGGAAGTCCTTGGGAAACCGGGCCATCGGTAAGCCTCAGCCGCGCAGATCCCCCACCCAGAAGTCCAGCAATTCGCCCAATTCGGGGCTATGACCGCTGTATTCGTAGGCGATGCGGCCCTGGGGGTCGATCACGACGATGTAGGGAATGCCGGTGAAGCCGTAGGCCCTGGGCAGATCGCTGTCGCCGAAGAGCAGTGTCATGGCGTAGCCTTTTTCCCGCATCAGGGCACGGATAAAGTCCTGGTCGGGCGAGGTTTCCCAGATATTGATGGCGAAGATCCGGACCCCGGAATCAGGATGGGCCTTGAGCCAGGCGTCCAGGATGGGCATGGTTTTAAGGCAGGGGCTGCACCAACTGGCCCAGAAATCCAGGATCACGATTTGGCCGCGCAAGTCCGTCAGGCGCACGGGGTCGCCGTTTTGATCCGGCAATTCCCAGAGCGGGGCGGGTTTTGCGGTTTTGGCGGCTAATGCGGCGTTTTTGCGCTGGGTCCGGCTTTGCTCCCAATTCTTGCGGGCCAGGCTCATCACCTCGGTCCAGCGGGGCAAAGCCCGCAGGGGTTCGTACAGGGGATTTGCCTCCACCTCAGGGAAAGAGAGGATCTCAGCGGCCAGACCTCCCTCCAGCAGGTTGAGCGCGGTTTGCAGGTCCTGGCGGCCGAGCTGCATTTCGATGCGCAGGGGCAGGGTCTTGTCCATGACCTTAAGAGCCGGCCAGGCTTCGAAATAAGCCCACATCCTGTCCCATTCCCGAAGTTCTGACAGCAGGTGGAGATAACTGTACTGGTAGATGTCGAGGCTGTCGGCGGAATCCACGTCGCCACGCTCAATGGCGCCGGAAAGCATGCGAGGATATAGTACTTCGAAGGCCCTGGTGCGGCCGGTATCCAGGACGAAATCCCGGATCTGGCCATAATTGGCCTCGATCGCCAGGGGATCGAGCAGGCCGAGGAGTTGGCTTTCCGCCTCGTCGATCTGGGCCTGGGAGTTGTGGTAGTGAAAGAGCGCGAGGTGCAGATATTCGTCGCGGGGATAGTAGCCCAGACCTTGCCGCAGGAGGGCGTTATCGGAATTCAAATGCTGGCGGATGTCAGTTTGCGCAGCTGCGGGAGCGTCAGCATCGGTAAGAAGTTGCGCGTAGGCAGTGCTGAACAGCCGATAGCCCCAGTAAAATTGGGGCGAGCCGTTGATCACTTCGCGGGCGCCCCGCAATTGCTGCAGCGAGTCGTCGAGGGTGCGCAGCCAGAGATAGTGGTACATCGGATCCTGCGCCTGTTGCTGATGCAGCCGGAGAAAGTGCGCGCGGCAGGCTTCGCGGTCGGCGCGCATCCAGTAGTTTTGCAGCACGCGGAAATCGTCCAGATCGGCCATCTTCTCCAGATACTCGGCTATGACCGGCAACGCAGCTTCGGCCGTGGGAGCGCTTTGGATCCGGGTTTCGAACTCCCTGCCGAGCTCGGTGACGGCAACAGCCAGGCTGAGCGCGCCCCAACAGGCGGCGATCAGCGCCAGCGCGCGCGATGACCTCATTTAAGCAGCAACATCCGGCGCAGGTTTCGTTCTCCGCTGAGACGATAGAAATAGACTCCCGCGGGCAGTTCTGACGGAGCCTGCCAGGTGATGTTGTTGGTTCCCTGGCGCAGATTGGTTGCAGCGGCTTCGTCCACCAATTGGCCTTTGAGGTTGAAAATCTGGATGGTGGCGGAGGCCAGGGCTTTGTCCGATGCGATGCGGAAGCTTGTGGCGCCGGCAAAGGGGTTGGGCTGGTTGGCCTCGAGGCGCAGCGCCGGGATCTGCACCAGGTCGGAGGCGGATACATCGTCGCTGCGGGCGGTGAAGTGCAATTGCAGCGTGCCGGAATTGGTCGAGTTGATCTGGAAATAAAAGTGGGCCGTGCCCGTGGAGGCGATCCAGAGGTTGAGATGGAAAGCTTTGAATTCCCCGGCGTTGATGCTGAAGGGCAGTGGCACGTTGCCCGGATAGCAGTTGCCCTCTTCATCGCAGAAATTGAAGTACCAATCTGCAGGACCGTCCTCGACCACGATCTGCGCGGTGTAGTTGTCCGTGGCGCCGGTGTTGAAGAGGTAGAAAGGCTCGGAAACGAGTGAGGCATTGAGACCGCCCTCCAGGTCGTCGGCATCCCAATCGAAGGCGCAACGCAGGCTGTATTGGGGCAGCGGCAGCGAGGAAGCGGTCTGCAGGATCTGCATATCATCCAGTTGCACGCAGGCCAGCACCCAGAGGTTGGCCTGAATCCAGGCCGGGCTGACCGTGAAGGACGTGCTGAAAGTCGTGGGCACTCCCGCTTGCGGCAGGCTGATGTCCTGATAGAGCACCTGCCTGGTGACGTTGGTTGCCGAGCCCACATTATCCTCCACCAGGAAGAAGACCAGATCCTGCCCGGTGATATCCACATTAGGATCCATTTTGGTCACGGACACCAAGGCCTGGCCGGTGCCGGGATCGAAATTGGTGACCTGCATTTTGAGTGGCGAAGGCAGGTATAGGAAGTTCTGCAGCAGGGTCAAATAAGTTTCCACAGGAGTGCTGCCGGTGATGCCGATGCTTCCGTTAATAATGGTGGTCGGCACGGTGGTCACGTTGTAAGCCAGAAAGCGCTGATCGGTTGAGGGATTGGTCAATTCGCCCGAGGCGTGATAGAGCCGGGCCGAAACCAGCTGGCTGCGGTTGGTCTGATCCAGCACGATGGCGAGGTTGGCATTGTTGACGTCGCAGGCGGTGTTGTTGACCACCAGGCAGTTCTCGGCCAGGGTGGTCATGGGATAAAACTGCGGCTGCGCGGGCAAAGACAGAGCCAGCAACGCCAAAGTGATGAGGGCAATATGTTTCATCTTAGAACTCCTTCTAAAATCTAGTATTCAGTTCCAGGCGCAGTCCGGAAAACGGCGCCACATAGCGGCAGACTCCATTGCGGCACACCTTGCCCCCGGCTTCCGTGCCGGCAAACAGGAGCAGCTCGGTGTCGGCCAAAATCGGATACTTAATTTCCATATTCGTCCAGTAGCGGCTATCTGTCAAGGAGGAAAAATCATACCACCAGCTCTGCATGCCCAGGGATACGCCCAGCTTTCCCAAACCAATGTCGGCCTGCAGTTTGGGCTCGTAGTGGCGGGACTCGAGCGCCTGATCCTGTTTCTCAATGGTCTTGAATTCCCCAGCGAGCACCAGATTTCGGCCCCAGGCGGGAAAACTCAGGTTGAAGGCCGGATAAAACTCCTTCTGCCACTTGGAGAGAGCGTCGTCGACCTTCTCGATGTGGTTCCAGGACAAAGCGGCGGCGATACTGCCGCCGGTATATTCGAGGCCGGCGTAGGCATCGTTCATACGCATGTCCCGGGCGTCGTTCCAGGCTTCGGCATAGTCCAGATTGAGGTTGAAACCCGCGGGCAGCGCGATATAAGCCCAGCCCTGGAAGCCTTCCTCGTCCGCACCGGAACCTTGGTTGTCGGCCAGGGTCTCGTTGTGGTGGTTGGCCAGAGGCAGATCCTGGAGCCGGTATTGGAACTGGTCGTAGCGTTTGTAAGCACCGCCGGCTGTCACAGCTCCGAAATTGAGGCTCAGCGTGCCGTAGAGCCCGCTGCCGGAGATCCCGGGCAGATCCATGCCGCGGCGGTAAAGTTCGCGCCGGGCGTATTCCACGGACGCTTCGAAGGCTCCGGTCTGAAACTTCGCACGGCCGCCGAAAACATCGCTCTGGCTGTAGTTGCCAAAGGCCGTCAGATTGCGCTGCGCCAGGGCGGTGAAGCCCAGACTGAGGATGGATAGGACCGGATATTCGGCATCCAGCGCGTAGGCGAGATCGAGTTTGTCCGGATTGCTGATACTGGCGATGCCGCTGTAGAGGGCTTTGATCCGCAGCAGGTCGTCGTAACCGAACTTGAAGCCGGTGACCCGGTTGTCCGCATCGAATTCCAGATCCTCAAAACTGCGGAAGGTCATGCCGCTGCCGAAGCTTTCCTCGATGGTACCGGCGTGGATGAGATAGGCGCCTTTGGTGTAACTTGCGTAAAGCTCGCGCCAGCCGAGGTCGAGGCGGTCGGAGACCAGATCATCAAGCAATTCGCTCTGGCTGGTGCTGTATTTGGGCAATTCGGCCACGAACTTCATGCCGAAGCTGAAATTGCGGTAGCCGAGGCCAAAACTGAAAGCGTTCCGGAAATAGGCGTTGAGCGAGTCCGGTACGGTGCGGTAGGTGAACGAGGCCTCGTTGACCCCGCTCAGGACCAGGTTGCTTTGCGCGCCCAATCCCGCCAGCAGGGACACAAACAGGAGCAGGGGGATCAATCTGCGCATGGGCTTTTCTCTTGAGGCACGATCTCTTCGTCCACTGGGGGAGTCTCGTCCAGGCCCAGCAGCAACCGGATCTGCCGTTCGTATTCGGCCTCCGTGCCAGGCTCGTAACCCAAATGCGTGTAGACGATCTCGCCGCTTTTATCCAGGATGAAGGTATGCGGCGGATTTACCACATTGAGTTTTTTGGCCAGGATTTTGTCGGCGTCGAAAAGCGTAACGAAGCGGAAATCCTTGCTCTTGAGGTAGGTTTTGGCCTTGGTCTGCATTTTTGGGGCGTCGATGGAAACCAGCACCACGGTCAGGCTGTCGTACTTGAGCGCCAGCTCGTTCAGGGCCGGCATGGCCAGTTTACAGGGCTGGCAGTAGTCCGCCCAAAAATCGATCAGAATGGGGCCGCGGCCCAATAACTCTTCCAGGGTCACGTTTTGCCCCTGTTCGTTGGGCAGGCGGAATTCCGGCATGGGATCGGCCAACGCCGCGCCCAACCAGAGCACTAACAATATCAGGCAGAGTATTTTATGCATTTTGTCTCCTCGCGGTTGCGCTCCGCTTGCCGGCGGCCTGCCGGGTATCCTCTGCTAAGTCTCCCCTGTGCTGCCAGTGTAACACAGGGACAACTCACAGGATGCTTATTTGCGGCATGCGATGGAGCGACCAGCGTCAATACAGTTTATTTCCTTTTGGCGGTTGAAGTTGCGAAAAGCGGCAGTTCAATGCCGCCGTGGATGGTGGCATTGTTGGCAAAGACGGAGGGCCGGGTTTGGGCAAAAATCACCAACGAGGCGTCGTCTGGAATGGGCGTGGGCGAAGTCAGGCTGAACAGGATGGGCTGGTCGAGAGCTGAAGCGGTGACATCTTGAAACATTTTGGCGCGCACCACGTTGCGCAGTGGCTCGCCCTGGGTGTTGTTGTAGGAGGACACACGCTCGATGATGGCGATATTGAGCACCAGATCGGCAAGATCCAGGCTCTGTTCCAGCAGTTCCAGTTCCAGCGATCCGGAGACGGTCTGCCCGTCCAAACTGAAAGTCAGGTTATTATAACGGAATTTGCTGTCCGCGGCGGCCAGATTCTGGGCCAGGGGGGCGTAGCTGTCCAGGATTTCCGTACCGCTGCCGATGAGGCGGGTCTCGCCCTGAAAGACCGATGTCGGCACGGTGAACGGCCCGTAATAACTGTAGGTCGGATCACCGGTTAAGGTGAGCGGCCCGCTGACGTGGTATTCGAGGTAGCTGAGCTGGTCCGGATAAGTGATCTGTAAATCGTGCAACTCGGCCTCGACGGGCGGGCAATTGGGGCAGCCCAAAAAAGTGAAATATTCGATGA
>CAYXEF010000022.1:7923-30389 GCA_964463825.1 uncultured Candidatus Cloacimonadota bacterium
TCGGCCTCGACGGGCGGGCAATTGGGGCAGCCCAAAAAAGTGAAATATTCGATGATCACGCGCTGCTTGGGCGTGGGCGGCTCGCAGACCATCTGGTTTCCCTTCAGCAGCCAATGTCCGCCCCGTTCGATCAAGCGTTCGCCGGTAAAAACGCTATCCGCGATCACGGTCTGTTTGGCCGGCGTGGCCAGCACCAGACGCCAATTGGCGATGGCGGTGCTGTCGGTGAGGGTCTCGGCATCAAGCAGGGTGACGGTGGCCTGGGCGTCAGGATGGGTGTTGAAAAGTCCTTGCAGCCAGCTGCGGCGGTCCGCCTTGAGTAATCCGAAATGCAGGTAATCCTCTGCGTAATAGGCCATTACGGGATCCAGTCCGTTGGTGTTCACAGCATTGAAAGCGGTCTGCAGCGGCGTGAAGAGTTCGGCTGCAAAGTCCAGCTCATCCGGAGGCTGGAAATTGTGCTTGAAGCGGTCGCAGCCCAAAGCCAGAAGCAGCGTTGCGAGCAACAGGACGCAGATCAGTCCGCGGCTCATTTGGCCTCCGCCGCGGGGATCTGGGCCAGGGCCTCGCGCAGATCATCCTTGCTGAACAGCTCGGGCATTTTGATCGGCTCCCGTCCGGGGATGTAGAGCACATTGAAGGGTACGCCGATGCTGCCGCCGTCCTGGATCCACTTTTTGAGGACGGGATCCTGCCGGGTGAAATCTCCGCGCAGCAGGACCACATTGCGGCGCTGGAACTCGGCCTGGATGTCTTCGGTGTTGAGCACCTTCCTTTCGTTGACCTTGCAATTGGTGCACCAGTCCGCGCCGATGTCCAGAAACACGGTTTTGCCTTCGGATTGCAGCCTGGCAAAGACTTCCGGGGTAAAGACATACCAGCCGGGATGATCAGAGGGAGTGAGCCCCTGGGCGCTGACGGCGGCGGTGGCGGGAGGCTCGTGTTTGGGCTCCCAGGGCAGGTAATTATATACACTCCAAGCGATTACTCCCAGGGTCAGAAGCGAGAATATGATCTGCACCGTCTTGCTGTGTTCCATACGCACAAAACGCCCGTAAAGCCAGGCGGCGAAACCGAGAAAGACCAGATAATGCGCGGTGTCCAGCAGATAGGGTCCGCTCTTGGTCAGGCCCCAGATGTTGGAGAAATATTTCCAGGTCAGCAGCAGCAGTAAAAAGCCCATCACCTCTTTGAAGATGTTCATCCACTCGCCCGGTTTGGGCACGAGTTTCAGGGCTTTGGGAATGAGGCTGAGCAGGATGAAGGGCAGCGCGAAACCCAGACCGATGAGCAGGAAAAAGATCACCAACAGCGGCGAACTGAGCCGCACCGCCACTTCCAGCGCCGGACCCATGAAGGGCCCCATGCAGGAAAAGCCCATCAAAAAGGCAAAGATCCCGCCGAACAGCGATCCGGCGTAGCCCTTTTTGGCAGTGGTTTTGGCGGCGGCGTTCATGCCCGGCAGGGTGAATTCGAACACGCCCAACAGCGAGAGTCCAAAAACGAAAAGTATGCTCAGCATGGCAAGGTTGTAGGGCAAACTCTGGCTCAAAAAGCCGTAGGTAAGATTCACTCCCGCGGCTCGGGCGATCACAAAGACCGCGGCGATGGCGCCGAACGAGAGCAGCACGCCCAAAGTGTAAAACATGGTGTGCAGCAGCACTTTGGTCACATCCTTCTGGGCCTGGCCGACCATGCTCATGACCCGGATCGGCAGGATCGGCAGCACGCAGGGGGTGACGTTCAGCACAATGCCGCCCAACACGGCCAGTAGCATATAAGCGATGATGTTCCAAGGCGTTGCGGGTTTACTGGCGGTTTCATTGTTCTCAGCGGCAGCGGTGGTGTCCCGGACCGCGCCAGCAGAAACAGCAGGGCTGTCCGCCTCTGTCAGACTGTCTTCAGAGGATACGGGGCTGTCCAATGCAGCCAGGGGCGAGGAGATAAGCAGCCTGACGCTGCCGGTGACCTCTTCCGGTACGTCGCAGAAACCGCTGGTCTTGTGGCAGAGACCATAGGACATCGCGGCTTTGATGATGACGGTGCCGGGCTGGGCGTCTGTTTTGACGCTGAAGGGCAGGCTGAGGGTCAGCGGTCCGTAGTATTCCCAGATGTTGTTTTCTGTGACATGTTCCGGGCGGGGGTATTGGGTGGCGCCGAAAACCAGGCTGGAATGCTCTCCGCTCAAATAGAGATAGCTGCCTTCGCCCTCGCTGGGGTCGTAGGACTGCTTTTTTTCCAATTCCTTGGGGATGGTGAGCGTGGCGCGCAGAACGCCCTTGCCGCCGGGTTTCAGTTCGGCGGGCGTCACGCTGAAACTGACGCGCTGGGCCGCCAGCCAGCCCGCCGCGAGGATTATAATGCAGAGCAGGACAAGCGTCTTAACATTAAGGCGCATGTATTACCTCCAGAAGTGGCATATTTTTCTATCAAATACTGCATGCAGCTTACGTTCCATTTGCCCGGGGATTTTGGCCGAAAGCACGCCGATGCAGGCGCCGCAGATCAGGATATTGCGAAATCAACAGCCCCAGGACGGTGAGCAGCACTCCACCCAGCACGCGGCCTGTGAGTGCGTCGCCCAGCATGAAAAATGCCAGCGCGGCGGTGAACACCGGAATGAGGTTGGTAAAAACGTTGGAACGGATCACACCCAATTCCCGGATGACGCCGGTATAGAGCAGAAAAGCGCCAACAGACGCGAAAACGGACATTTTCGCCACGGTCAAAAGGGCATTGGCGGTGTGCCGCATGGTGCTGAAATGGCTCCAGTCGTAGATCAGAAAAAGCGGCAGCATGTAGAGCATGCCGAACAGACTCTGCCAGGCGACAATCGTGAGGGAGCGATAGCGCCGCGTGACATCGCGCACGGTGATGGCGTAGAACATTCCGGCGAAAACCGCCACCAGCAGCAGCAAAATGCCTTTGAGCGTGCCGGACAGATCCGGCTCCGCCAAACTCAACAGCGCGACGCCGCCAAAGGAGACCAGCAATCCCAATCCGAGCAGCGGCGAGATCTTTTCCCTCAGGAACATCCAGGCCCCGATCGCCGTCACGATGGGGATGGTGGAGATGATCAGCGAGCCCAGCGTGGAGGACACATACTGCATTCCGTTCGCCTCTCCGATGAAGTAGAGAAAGGGCTCGAAAAAGGCCACCAGCATCAGTTGCAGCAGATCCCGGCTCGAGACTTTCTCCCGCTTGCCAGGCAGTTGCATGGCGGCAAAAAGCAGCACGGAAGCCAAAAGCAGCCGTAAAAAAACCAGCTCGAAGGGCCTGTAGATCCCCTGCACGACCTTATACCAGACAAAGGTCAAAGACCAGAAGAGCATGGACAGCACTGCCCGCAGGTAGATCAACCACATCCTCATCAGCTTGACCGTATTGGCCTAGTCTCTCTGGACCGCCCTGACCGGGCAGCCTTTGAACTTGCCGTGACCATCAACGCAAATGCCGCATTCGGTGCATTTGGCCGGGTCGATCACGGCTTTGCCTTTGATCATCGTGATGGCGCCCGTGGGGCAGGGAGCCACGCAGAGCCGGCAGCCGATGCATTTTTGGGTGTCCACCTCATAGGCGGCGATGCTGCCGGTATCAAGGTCGCCGTAGTCCAGATAACGCAGCCAGAGCATGGATCCACCCCGGGATTCGTTCCACAGTTTGCCCACCAGAAAGAGATCCTTGTCCCGGAAGCCTTCGACAGCCACCGTGTCACCCGGAGCCATGGCAAAATCCAGGCTGTCCAATTGTGCCCGCGGGGCAAGCAGCAAGCGCAGTTCGTCGCCGTAATCGCCCAGGAGCCAGAAGTGTCCGTCGCGGTCCTCGAGGATGCCACGGTAGCCCGAAAGTTCCATGTCTTCGCTGAACACCGCCAGCGCGGTCAGGGCGAGGGATGACAGGAACAGAATAAGCAGCAGTTGTTTCATAGGAGTTCGTCCTTAAGGTTTTTTTGTAAATGCTCGACCACGCTTTTGACCTCTTCGCTGCGGGATTTGGAGGTCACGAGGATGGCGTCGTCAGTCTCCACCACGCAGAGATCCCGCACCCCGATCAGGGCGACGAACTTCTTGCTGTAGATGAAGTTGTCGCGCGCTTCCAGGGCGAATCCCGGAACCTGGAAGCTGTTCAGATCGTCGTCGGAAGGCGAAATATCCGCCAGGGCTTTCCAGGAGCCGACATCGCTCCAGCCGTAGGCGACGGGGATGACGGCGCGGTTGGCGCTGGGTTCCATGATGCCGATATCGACCGGGGTGCGCGGCATGCGGCCATAGGCACCGGCAATGGCGCTTTCCGGGGCTTGTGTTTCGCGCAGTCCGGCCACCTCTGACGCCACGGCCAGGGCTTGCGGCAGATGTTGGATAAATGCGTCACGGATGGCGGACAATGTCCAACAGAACATGCCGCTGTTCCAATAGAAATTGCCTTGGGCGAGAAACTGCGTCGCGGTGTGCAAATCGGGCTTTTCCTTGAAGCGCCGCACCTCGCGCACGCCGGGCCGGACTTCGTCTCCCGCCTCGATGTAGCCATAGCCGGTGGCGGGATACTCCGGCACGATGCCGAAGGTGACCAAAGCCCCGCCGGCAGCCACAGACTCCGCCAGGCGCAAACTGTCCAGAAAGGCCTGCCGGTCCAGAATCACATGATCGGCGGGCAGCACGATCATGCTTTCCTCTGGTCCGTAAAGGCGTTCCAGCACTGCCAGGCTGAGCGCGATGCAAGGCGCGGTGTTCATGCCAAAGGGTTCGATGATCACGTTCTCCGGCGGCAATTGCGGCAGATGTTCGCGTACCAGCTCAGCCTGCGCGCCGGCCGT
Source organism: uncultured Candidatus Cloacimonadota bacterium (assembly GCA_964463825.1). GTDB lineage: Bacteria > Cloacimonadota > Cloacimonadia > Cloacimonadales > Cloacimonadaceae > Syntrophosphaera. The sequence goes on from CAYXEF010000022.1 coordinate 12,737, forward strand.
GACCACATACACCCGCTTGGGCGGGACCAGCGGCGTCAGGCGGTCGAAAGTCCATTGCAGCATGGATCTGTCCTGTGCCACGCGCAAGAATTGTTTGGGGCAGGCCGCCCGGCTGGCCGGCCAAAAACGGGTGCCCGAACCTCCTGCCATAATCAATGCGACCATGATGCGCAAACTCCTATCGTTCTATTATTTGCACGCCTTTGGGATACTGGAAGGCCCAGACGGAGGCCGCGATCCCGGTGTTGAGTTTGAAGCGGGAAAACTCGTAGGTGACGCTGTTGCCGCTCTTGTCCGTGTAGGACAGTTTACTGACCAGACCGCTGGTTTTGTTCAGGGTCGCGGAGAGCGAGCGCACCAGGTCATCCTCGGCGGGCAGCAGTTTGACGCTGGCGCTGCTTTTGTCTTCCGAGACCAGGCTGACAGCGGATTTGGCCCAATACAGCTGCAGGATCTCGACCGGATTCATGCGTCCGAACTGAGGCTGCATGGGGCTGCGGAACAGCGTTTGCGAGGCTGCGTCGTAGAGTTCGACCTGTCCGTTTTGGATCTGCATGCGCTGCACCGAGGGCTTGTCGAAACTCATCAACAGACGCCCCGGAGTGAAGTAGATGCGGCCGTTGTAGACGATACTGCGTTTGAGTTGGGGGTAGTAGTTGGTCTGTTTGAGCTCGGCCTGGAAGGAAGATAGGTTCTTGTAGGCGGCCTGCAGTTTGGCATACAGCGCGGCCGTGCCGGTGGCGGCGGAGAGCAGTCCGCAAACGGCTGTCAGGGCTATGATCAGCAAGATTCGGAGATGGTTCATCGATGTTGGCTCCAGTGTTTTATTGCGGCCGGCGCGGTTCTTGCCGGTTTCCTGCCGGCGCCTGACAAGCCTGCCAACAGTCGACTTCCCGTTGACTTCTCCCCGGTCCGGCGGGAACTCGACGGGAACTTGACGGGAACCGGACGGGACAGGCGCCAGCTGGAATCCGGCAAAGTGCAGCCAGGATCAGAAATTCCCGCGCGGCATGCCCTTATTACCGCTGTGACAGTCAGTTCCTGCAAGAAATCAATCCTCGCGCAGGATGCCGCGATGCACCAGATCTTCGCGTGTGGCCAGCACGTCGCGGGATTTGGAGCCCAAGTGCGGTCCGATGATGCGGGCGCGCTCCAAGAGGTCGATGAGCCGTCCGGCGCGGGCGTAGCCGATGCGGAAATGCCTTTGCAACATGGAGACCGAGGCCGTGTTCGCGCTCACCACGATGCGCGCCGCCTCGGGAAAGAGGTCGTCGTCATAGTCAAAATCGCCCCAGTCGCCCTCTTTGTCCTGCGCGATGCTGAAATCCTGGCGGGGCTTGGGCTGCATGGCCAGAAACTCGCAGACGCGGGCGATCTCGTGGTCGGAGACAAAGGCGCCGTGGATGCGCTCGGGCAAAGCTTTTCCGGGCGGGACGAAGAGCATGTCGCCGTTGCCCAGAAGGCGTTCGGCGCCGATCATGTCCAGGATGACGCGGGAATCCACTTTGGAAGAGACCTGGAAGGCGATGCGGGCGGAGAAATTGGCCTTGATGATGCCGGTGATGACCTTGATCGAGGGGCGCTGCGTGGCCAAGATCAGGTGGATGCCCACCGCGCGGGCCATTTGGGCGAGCCGCGTGATCGGCAGTTCGATATCCTTGCCGCTGGTCAGGATGAGATCCGCGAATTCGTCCACGATAATGACGATGTAGGGCAGTTTATCCAGTTTGGGATCGCGTTCGGCACGTTCGTTGTAGCTGATGATGTCGCGCACGCGGGCCGATTGCAGCATCTCGTAGCGGCGCTCCATTTCCTTGACCGCCCAATAGAGGTTTTCCAAAGCGGTTTCCGGCTCCGTGACCACGCTGCCGATGAGGTGCGGAAGTTCGTTGTAGCCAGCCAGCTCCACGCGTTTGGGGTCGATCAGGATGAGGCGCAGGTCCTCCGGGGTGCTGCGCAGGATGAAACTCATGATGATAGTGTTGATACAGACGCTTTTACCGCTGCCGGTGGCGCCGGCGATCAGCAGATGCGGCATGCGGGCCAGATCTGTGATCACGGGACGCCCGGCGATGTCCTTGCCCAGGCCGAAACTGAGTTTGGAGCCCGTGGCGCGCATTTCCTCGCAGAGCAAAAGGTCGCGCAGATAGATCATATCCCGGGTGAGATTGGGGATTTCGATGCCGATCAGGCCGCGGCCGGGAATGGGGGCCTGAACGCGGATGGACTTGGCTTTGATGGCCAGGGCAAGGTCGTCGGCGAGCGAGGCGAAACGGCTGACCTTGATGCCCCTGGCGGGTTCCAGCTCATACTGCGTGATGATGGGGCCGATGTTGACATTGCGGACCTCGGCCCGGATGTCGAACTCCGCCAGTTTGGATTTGAGGATCTGGCTGGTGGAGAGGATCTGGCTTTCGATCTCCTTGCGGTCGCGGTCCGAGAGTTTGACCGGGCTCTCCAGAAAATCCTCGATCGAGGGGATCACGTACTCGCGATCCTCGTCGGAATCTTCTGCCTTGGGGGCCGGGGCTGGCTTTTCCTTCTTGGCAGGGAAGGCTTTTTCAGGGTTGCCGTTGACCAGCGGCTGCAGTTCGGGATAGACGGGCTCGAAGGGCTGCGTGTGGTTCTGGATCTGCGGCGGCGGGACATCGGCGGAAATGGTCGGTTTGCCTGGGCTTTTATGGTCGCGGCGCTGCTCGCGACGGCGGGCAAAATCCTCCCAAAGAGCTCTCAGCCAGCCCTTGATGCGGCGATATTCGAAGATCAGCACCAGGGTCAGGATCATGCCCACGATCAGCAACAGAGAGGCGCCGAAGCCGCTGAACACGGCCTCCAGACCGACCCAGGCGGCGCGCGGGATCACGGTGTGGCGGAAATCAACCAGTCCGCGGGCCAGCAACACCTGCAGCAACAAGGCCACGATGATGAGCAGATAGCCCTTTTGCCGGCTGCGCGGGGCCTCCGGCTCCAGAAAGTACTGCAGCGAGACCAGCCCCACCAGCGCGGCTCCCAGCAAGGACAGGACAAAGCCAAACAGATAGGTGAAGACGAAACCCACCGCCACTCCGAAAACGCCCATGGGATTGGCGATCGGTCCGTGCGCGCGGAAAGGCCAGGTGAAGAAATTGCCGCTTTCATTGAGGATGCGGGCGTCCGCCTGGATCGCTTCAGGACCCTGGATCAGGGCGATCAGCACCAGAATGGCAAACAGCGTCAGCAGTCCGGCCACGAGGCGGCGCTGCCAGGCGCGCAAGCCCTGGCGCTTGCTGCGGGTTTTGGCCCGGGAGGAATTTGTTTTGCCGCCGGTCGCCATGCCTTGCACCTACACGCTGAAACGGATGGAGAGGATGTCTCCGTCCCGCACGATGTATTCCTTGCCTTCCAGGCGGAAGAGACCTTTTTCGCGCAGGACCTTTTCCGAGCCGTGCGCCATGAGTTCATCGTAGCGGAAACACTCGGCACGGATAAAGCCGCGGGCGAGGTCGGAATGGATCTTACCGGCGGCCAGGACGGCGGTTTCGCCTTGTTCGATGGTCCAGGCGCGAACTTCGTCCGGACCCACGGTGAAGAAACTGATATAGCCCAAAAGCGCGTAGCAGAGCCGCGTGAGGCGGTCGCGCACGCTCTCGGCGATGCCCATGTCCTGCATGAAAAGTTGGGCTTCCTCGTTGTCCAGGCGGCTGAGCTCTTCCTCAAAACGGCCGGCGATGACCTCGCAGGCGTGGCCGCGGGCTTCGATCTCCGCTTTCAGGCCGTCCAGAGAGTGGTAATCCTCCTCGCTGGCATTGAGCAGCACCAAAAGCGGTTTCTGGCTGAAAAAGCGGAAGCCGCGCAGGGTCTTTTCCTCCTCGGGATGCAGGTGCAACGAGCGCAAAGGGGCTCCGGCCTGCAAATGCTCCACGACCTGGCGCAGGATTCTCTCCTCGAATTGCAATGCGGGAGTGCGGACGCCGCGTTTGTAGCCGAGTTCGATCTTTTCGCTGCGCTTTTCGGCCACGATGAGGTCATTAAGGATCATTTCCTCTTCAAAGGCGGCGAGCTGGCGCAGGGGATCGCCGGCAGCGAACAGGCCTTCCAGTTCCTCGTCGGCAAAGGCGCGCAGCACCAGGACGAAGGCCTCGTTGGCCTTGATATCGGAGAACAGGGCGTTGTCCGGATTTTCGGCATGGGCGCTGAAAATGCCGGGATAGTCGCGGTACTCGATGTGGGCGTAGATGGTCTTCTTGGGCTGGTACAGCTCGGAGAGGCGGGTGACGCGCTCATCCGGAACCTGGACCACGCCGACGTTCGGCGCGGTATGGGGCGGGGCGTATTTGTCCGTGCTGGCGCTGGCGCCGGTGAGGGCGTTAAAGATGGTGGTCTTGCCGGTCTTGGGCAATCCGATGAGGGCGATATTCACTGGCTAAGTGGCTCCGTAGCTTGTCTGAGGGCTCGCAGTTCGCCGGGCGTGAGGTAGCGCCAGCGCCCCGGTGGCAGATCCTTGAGCGCCAGAGGGCCGAATTGCAGACGCTTGAGGTGCAGAACTTTGGCGCCAACGGCCGTCAGCATTTGCCGGATCTGGCGTTTGCGGCCCTCCCGGATCACCAGCTTGAGCGTCATGCCGTTTTCCCGGCTGCTTTTAACAAAAACCCCGGCGGGCAGGGTCCTGCCGCCCTCGATGTTCACGCCCTGCCGCAGCGATTGGAGATCGTTTTTACTGAGGCGGCGGTCGATCTGCACGCGGTAGACCTTTTCCACCTTGCGCGTGGGATGGGTGAGACGGTTGATCAGATCGCCGTCGTTGGTAAAGAGCAATAATCCCTCGGACCCTTTGTCCAGACGCCCTGCGTAGCGCAGCTGGGCAGCCTGGGCGGGGAGCAGGGCATAGACGGTCTCGCGGCTGAGTTCGTCACTACGGGTTACTACGTAGCCGGCGGGTTTATTGAGCATAAGGTAGATCTTTTTTTCAGGCGGAGCCAGTTCCCTGCCGCGATACGATACCTTGTCCCGCCCGGGGGTGACGCGCCGGCCGAGTTCGGTGCAGATCTCTCCGTTGATGCGCAGCTCACCGCCGCGGATCAGTTCATCCGCCTGACGGCGTGAACAGAGACCGCTTTCGGCCAGCCAGCGGTTGAGGCGGACGCCTTCACCAGGTTTCGAGGCTGTTGCGGACGATCGTTTGGAAGAGTTGGTCGATGATTTCAGCGGTGGCTTCCTCTTTGCTCTTGGATTTGGCTGTACTGGCCGGCGATACGGCATAAGGCTCGCTGAGGCTCAGGCTGGCGTTTTCGTATATGACGTTGTTATTGATCAGGTCGGTGAAGCTGACGCTGCAAGTCAGGCGCAGAAGGTAATCCTGGATGTTGTTGCCGCTGTCGAAGCTGTTGATGTTTTCCTCGAAATTGAGGATCACACCCTCCAGGGCGCAATCCGGCTGTTGGGTGACCAGCTTGAGCCGACCGTCGCTTTGGAACTTTTGGGTCAGGCCGTTGAGCACCTGATCTCCCAGTTCAAAATCTGGCGAGCGGTTCTCAAATGCGCGCACGGCGATTTTTTTCAGATGCGGGTAAGCATTTGAATATACGGAATATGAGCACCCTGAGAGTACCGCGCAGAGCAGCCCCAGGCAAACAAATTTCTTGACCATTATTCCACGCTCAAAAAATTCTCTATCTTTGTCAAGATAAACCTTGCCGGGAGTCCGGCAACGCTTGCCAAGCGCCATACCCAAGGGAGGTAAATATGGCCAAAAAGTTCCTCTCCAAGGCCGATGTAGCCAAGAAACTCAAGGTTTCCGAGCGCGTGGTCCAGGAAATGATCAACAGCGACACCTTCGAGACCAAGTTGGTCGGCAAGAATGTCAAGATCGACGAGGATTCCCTCAACGAGTGGCTGGAAAACCTGAACGACGCGGACGAGAAGATTTTGGCGCTCAAGCGCGTCATTTGCCACTTTGAGGAGTACATGCGGCCGGAAAACATATTTTTGGATTTCACCGCAGAAAACAAATTTGACGCCATCCGCATCCTCAGCGAGAAAGCCCGGGAACTCAAGCTGGTGCGTGACGCCCGCTGGCTCTACGAAGTGGTCGTCGCACGCGAGGAATTGATCTCCACCGCGATCGGCCATGGAGTAGCCCTGCTCCATCCCCGGCACCTGCATCCCTCCAAGATCAAGACCCCCAGCATCCTCTTCGGCCGCACCAGCGCGGGAGTGGACTTCGACGCCCCGGACAACCAGCCCGTGAACATATTCTTCATGTTATTGCTGCACAATGACAAACAGCACCTCTTCAGCCTGTCATACATCTCCAAACTGATCATGAATCCGGGTAATCTGGAGGCCTTCGCAAAGGCCGACAGTACTGAAGAGATCCACCGTCTGCTCACCGTGATCCCCGAAGAGCCGGGCAAATAGCAATGCCGCAGATCCGCGTGATTTTGGGCAGCAAATCCGATCTGCCCGCCTGTGAACCGCTCAGGCAAGTGTTGGAGGAGTTCGGGCTGGATTATGATTTGCAGGTTTCCTCGGCGCACCGCGCGCCGGAGCGGACCGCGGGCCTGGCCCGCAATGCCGAGTCCGAGGGCGTGAGTGTGATCATCGCACTGGCCGGCATGGCCGCCCATCTGCCGGGAGTCGTGGCTGCGCATACGACCTTGCCGGTGATCGGGGTACCCTTGGCCAGCGGGGGATTGGGCGGCATGGACGCCCTGCTCTCCGTGGCGCAGATGCCGCCGGGTGTGCCGGTGGCCTGTGTGGCCGTGGGCGGCGCCAAAAACGCCGCGTTGCTGGCCATTCAAATCATCGCCGTCTCGAATCCGGATTTGCGGGAGCGATTCCGCGCCTACAAGGAAGGTCTCGCCCGGGCTTGAGGCCGCAATCCAAGATTGGTTCGGCCCTTATGCCGCCAGGGTGTCCAGCTCTTGATCCCCTGCTGTCTTGCCACTGCCGGACAGAGGTTGGTCAGGAGAGAGACAGCGGCGGCACAGGATGGACCGGCAGGGGCCGGACGGAGATCTGCTCAGGCCGCAAGCTGGAGGATGGCGGCGGCGGATTTATGCACACATGATTTGGGACGGAATGGGCAACGTATTTCTAAGCAGAGGGAGACAACGATGAAAAAACGTCTTATGGTGGCCACCGGCGGCGGCGACTGCCCCGGCCTCAACGCTGTGATCAGGGCCATCGTCAAGCGCGCGGCCTTTGAGCCGGACTGGGAGGTCTTGGGCAGCGTGGATGCCTTCAACGGCCTGCTGCTGGATCCCATCCGGCTGATCGAACTCACACCCGGGCGCGTGGCCGGAATCCATGTCCAGGGCGGCACCATCCTCGGCACCACCAACAGGGGCGGACCCTTCGAATGGCCTGTGCAAAAGTCCGACGGCAGTTGGGAATTGGTGGACCGCTCGGATGATTTCATGCAGCGGCTCCGGGCACAGCGCATCGACGCCGTGATCAATATCGGCGGTGATGGCTCGCAGCGTATCTCGCAGGGCTTGTTTGAACTGGGCTGCCCGGTCATCGGCGTACCCAAAACGATCGATAACGACCTCTCGGACACGGACTTCACCTTCGGTTTTCAAACCGCTGTGGAGGCTGCTACCGATGCCTTGGACAAGCTGGTGACCACTGCCGCCAGCCACCACCGCCTGCTGATTTTGGAGGTGATGGGCCGTTATGCCGGGTGGATCGCGCTGCATGCCTCGATTGCCGGCGGAGCAGAGGTATGCCTGATTCCGGAAATACCCTACGACATCAATAAAGTCCTGGCCGCCATCAACCGCCGCGTGGCTTCCGGCAAGGGTTTTGCCAACCTCGTCATCGCGGAGGGCGCCCAACCTGTGGCTGGGACCATGGTCTATAGCGAAAACGATGAGCCCGGCGCAATGAAGATCCGCCTGGGCGGGGCGGGATTGCGCCTCTCTCAGGAACTCAAAGAAGCCGGCTGCGCCATGGAGATCCGCGAAACCATTCTCGGCCATTTGCAACGCGGAGGTAGGCCCAATTCCTTCGACCGCGTTCTGGCCGCACAATTCGGTGTCAAGGCCTTCGAAATGGTGCTGGAGCAGCAATGGGGCTATATGGCCGCCTACCGACATCCGGATATCATCGCCGTGCCGATCAGTGACGCCATCAAACGCTACAACTTCGTGGACCCCGCTTCCGGACTGGTGCGGGCGGCGCGCGGCCTGGGCATTAGCCTGGGAGATTGAACAAGGAGAGAACATGGATCAAAAGACTTTTGAATATCTCTACTACAAGGTGCGCGGCTTTGCGCGCGAAGAGATCATCCGGGAAGCCAAGCTCTCGCAGGACGAGTATGACATCTTGGAACAAAGTCTGGCCGGAACGCTGCAGGAACTGCAGTCCGACCGCGCCCGTGCTGGAGGCATCGGCAAGGACTTCGTCCGCCTCACCCGTTACCTCTATCAGGACCGCAGCGACCAGGAGCTGGGTTTACGCCGCCCGGACGCCGTCAAACCACGCGCCGGTGATCTCTTTGCCCTGCCAGCGGTGGGGACTCTCACCCTCCCGGATATGAAGCTCGCGCAGGCGATCGGGCAGCGGCGCAGCCTGCGTAAATATGCCGTAGAGGCGTTATCGCAGGAGGAATTGTCCTTTGTGCTCTGGACCAGCAGCTGGGCCAGAGATTTCCACAGTTCCGAAAACATGGAGATCACACGGCGCAACGTGCCCTCCGCCGGCAGCCGCCATCCCCTGGAATGCCATTTGCTGATCAACAACGTAACCGGACTGCGCCCTGGGCTCTACTATTACCATCCGCTCAAGCATTGCCTGATCCTGGCCGAGACGCCGGAAAACATCGCCGAAGCCGTCTGCGAGGGTTGTCTGGGCCAGGAAATGGTCAAGGCCTCCGCCTTCACCGTCATCCTCTCCGCCGTGGCCTACCGTACCGTCTGGCGCTATCAGCAACGCGGCTACCGCTATCTCTATCTGGACGCCGGGCATGTGGGCCAAAACATCCATCTCGCCGCCGAGGCCGTGGGCGCCGGAGCCTGCATGATCGCCGCCTATCAGGACGAAGCCATGAATGACTGCCTGGGCCTGGACGGCATCGATGAGTTTGTGATCTATATCGCGGCCGTGGGTAAGAAGGAACGGGCTTAGCCAGCAACATACAGCCTTCCGGCTGCCAAGCTGAGAATCTTGGTTACAAATGTAAGTAGATCGGGAGTTATCCTCAGGGGTATCCGGATCTCATACTCTGATCCCATTCCGGCAACGCCTGCCACCGGCGATAGTGTTATGCGCGCAGCAGGATTTGCCATATATTCTATGTATAGCTGGAGCGCTGAAAGATGAAAACGCGAGCTCTGATTCCGCTGCTGCTGGCGGCATTCAGCTGCCTGCTTGTGCCGGCGGCGTGGGGGAATAGCGTTTCAGACCCCACCGCCGTCACCGGAAAGCCGGATCCGGCCTGCTTTCCGGCCAGCAGCAAGCAAGCCCGCATCGATGTGCTGAATATCATATCTCAGGTGAACGCGGACACCCTTCTGGGCTTCATCCAAACCCTGCAGGATTTTGGCACCCGCCACGCCTCCGCGCCCAATCATTGGGCTGTCGCCAACTGGATCAAGGACGAATTCGTGCGCTTCGGCTTTGGAAATGCCTATCTCTTTGACTTTTTCTGGAGCGGCAGCCGCCAGTTCAATCCTCTCGCAACCCTCACCGGATCTGTGTATCCGGATATCTACATCCTGGTGGGCGGACACCACGACTCAACCAATGAAACCGATCCCCTTACCTGGGCTCCCGGCGCGGATGACAACGGCAGCGGTGCGGCGGCGACCTTGGAAATGGCGCGGGTACTGAGTTTGCTGAACTTCCAACCGCGCTGCTCCATCATCTTCACCACCTTCGCCGGCGAGGAAGTGGGGCAGCGGGGCTCGCAAGCTTATGTACAGCACGCACTGGCAGACAGCCTGGATATCCGTCTGGTGATCAATATGGACATGATTGGCAACAACAATCCCGGCACCGCCCTCCTCAAGATAATGCGTTACGACGCTTCACTGCAACACGCTCAATTAGCGGCCTCCTTCACCTCACTCTATACGGATCTGGACGCGGTCTGGAGTTATCACAATTACAGTGGCACGGATAGTTACTCGTTCTGGCAGGGCGGTTTCCCCGTGTTCACGGTCAGCGAATACGACTCCTCGCCTTGGTGGCACACCGGCGGGGACACCACCGAGCACATCGACGCGGCTTATTGCGCGGAAGTGGCCCGGGCGATCCTGGCCACCGCGGTGATTTACGCTAACATGCCTCTGGCACCGGAATCACTGTACCTGCTGGACACTGGGACAGGAAACTCACTGCTTGTCGGGTGGGAGGCTTCGCCGGATCCGCTGACAGCACATTACAACTTGTATCGCGGACCCGCCGAGGATGAACTGGTTTTCTGGCAAAGCACGCCAGACACCCAATGTCTGCTTAGCGGCCTGGCGGAGGGGGACAGCTGCTGGGTGGGAGTATCGGCCTTGGCTGCAGACGGCAGCGAAAGTTATTGGATCACGGCCTGTAATGTCCCGCTTTCCGTGCCACGGATCCCGGCCGGACTCGTTGAGACTCCCGAGTTTCACGCGGTCCGGCTGGATTGGAGTCCCAATGCCGAGTTGGATCTGGCCGGCTACCGGGTTTTCCGCTCGTTGTCCTGCGATGAGGCGGGAATCTGCATCGCCAGTGTCAATGCTACCCAAACGTCCTATATGGACGCAGATTTGCCTGGTCCTCCGGATTACTATTACTACCGGATCTGCGCTTTCGACACGGAGGGCAACCAAAGCCCCCTGTCGGAGCCGGTGCGCAGCCGCCCGGTCAGCCTGGACCGGGGCATTCTGGTGGTGGACGAAACCCGCGACTTCAGCGGTGGTAGCCCCTTCCAGCCGACCGACACCATGGTGGACGGCTTCTACGATGCCCTGCTGGCAGGGTTTGAGACAGCCGGGCAGCTGGATCTGGCGGATTCGCCGGAAATGCTGAGCCTGGCGGATATCGGGATCTATTCCTCCATACTCTGGCACGGCAACGACTCCGCCGATCTCAGTTATCCTGCCGGCGTGCGCGAGGTCCTGCGCCGCTATATCGAACTTGGCGGCAAGATCCTCTTCAGCGTCTATCTACCTGGCACGGCCTTTGAATACAGCGCCGGGTATCCTGCCACCTTCGCCCCTGAATCTTTTATCAGTGAGGTTTTAGGCATCGGCGGCGCGGATTACGATGTCGCCGCCCGCTTCAAGTACGCGCGACCCTGCCTGCCGAACTGGCCGCTGCTGGAAGTGGACAGCCTCAAAACCCTGCCCGCCCTGAATGGCCACATCTTCCGCGTGGAAAGCATAATACCCGCGGCAAACGGAACCGGAGTCTATGCCTACGGCTCAGATTATGCCTACGACAGCCCCCAGGGCAGCCTGAACGGCGATTGTGTGGGTGTGTTGGGCCAGTTTGGAGCCGGACAGTCGCTGACTCTGAGTTTTCCGCTCTACCACATGCGGGAGGATTCCGCCCGCGCCATGGCGCAGTATGTGTTTGGCACCCTGTTTGGAGAGCCCACGCCCGTCCAAGACGAATCCACGCCGGTCCCGGGCCACCTGAGCCTGCTGCCCAACCGTCCCAATCCCTTCAGCGCGCGGACCACGCTGTCCTTCCGCCTGCCCGTTTCCGGCCCCGCCAGCCTGAGGATCTACAACCTGAAAGGGCAGATGGTGCGAAATCTGATTAATGGGAACCGGACCAAAGGAGATCACCGTATGGAATGGGACGGTTGTGACGATTCCGGCCGCGAACTGGCCAGCGGGGTGTATTTAAGCCGCCTGAGCCAGGGCGGACAGACCGTTTCACGCCGGTTGTTGCTGCTCAAATAGGTATCCTACTGCTTGAGGAAGGTCCCCATCTCCAGTTGCTGGTAGGCCTCCTGGATCTGTTCGCGGGTATTCATGACGATGGAGCCGCGCCAGGAGATGGATTCGTTGAGGGGCTTGCCGCAAAGGAAGAGGAGGCGGCAGCCGGCTGGTCCGGCTTGGATTTCAATGGCGTCGCCGTCCTCAAAGAGTGCCGTCTGGCGGTTTCTCACGCGCTGATCGCCGCAGGCCGCCTCGCCGTCGTAGACATAAACGAAGCAGGTGTGGCCAGGCGGAGTGGGCAATTCCAGCTTGCTTTCCGCAGGGACGGATACATCCCAGTATTGGGGGTCGATGACGATGTCCCGCGCCGGACCTGCCACGCCCTGAAAAGCCCCGCAAATGACCTTCACTTCGGCTCCGCCGGGCGCTTTAACCAGTGGGATCTGCGCCGCCTGGATGTCCCGGTAGCGGGGTTTCATCATCTTCTGCGAGGCGGGCAGGTTCGCCCAGAGTTGGAAGCCATACATGCGGCCGATGGGATTGGGTTTGGGCATTTCCTGGTGGATGATGCCTTTGCCGGCGGTCATCCATTGCACATCGCCTTTGCCGATCACGCCTTTGTTGCCGAGACTGTCACCGTGTTCGGCGCTGCCTTCCAGCATGTAGGTGATGGTCTCGATGCCGCGGTGCGGATGCCAGGGAAAGCCGGGCAGGTAGAGCCGGGTGTTGTCGTTGCGGAAGTCGTCCAGCATCAGGAAAGGGTCGAAGAGGCGTTCGTCGCCGAAGCCGAAAGCCCGTTGCAGGTGGACTCCGGCGCCCTCGATGGTCGGTTTGGCGTTGCGTATCAGGCGTAATTTGCGCATGGATCAGGCTCCTAGGATGATTGTCTTATCTGATAGTATAGCCTGCGCGGCTGCGTCTGCCAAGGTTTGACACCATCCGTTGCGATTGACACCACTTGACGGGGCAGAGTTTCTGCGCGGGGCTGGCGAGGCTCCGGAATCTGGAGCGGCAAAAGTGGATGGTTTGCGCTATTCGCTCTTCTGCGAGGGGCAGCAGATCATCCAGTAGATGCCGAACTTATCGGTCAGCATGCCGAAGTAGTCGCCCCAGAAGACGTCCTGCAGCGGCATGGTGACTTGGGCTCCGGCCGAGAGTTTGGCCCAGATGGTATCGACCTCGGTTTTGGTCTGGGCATTGATCATCAGGGAGATGTTGCTGCCGAATTCGACTTCGCCGCCAAAGGTCTGGGTGGCGTCCGCGCCCATGAGCACGGCCTGGGGATTGTGCACCAGGCTCATGTGCATGATCAATTCTTTGAGTTCCTCGGGCAGGGGATGTCCGGAATCGGCCGGCATGTCCTTGTAGCGCGAGATGTATGGTGTATCGCCGCCGAAAACCTCGCGGTAAAATTCGAAGGCTTCGAGGCAGTTGCCGTTGAAATTGAGATAGGGGTTGATGGTGATCATGGTCGGTAGGGACTCCTTAGAGTTCGTAATCCGCGGTGACGGTCACGGAGATGCTTTTGGTGCGGGTGTTGGTGCTGTAGTAGCCGTAGTCCGAGACCTCGGTGGAATAGGGTTCGGTGATCTGGAACACGCCGGTGCGGGCTGCGATCAGGCGTCCCAGCCGGGCCTTGGAGGCGCCGACGATCTCTTTGGCGCGGGAATAGGAATCGGCGGTGGCGGCGCCGATCATTTCCTTCTTGAGATCCGGCAGTTTGGAATAGAGGTATTCCAGGTTTGACTGCTGCAGGATCAGCGAGCGTTGGGCAAAGAACGAGGTATCCAAAGCAATGGACTCCACCTTGGGGATGTCGTTGCTGAGCACGTAGAGAAACTGGTTGACGTCGTAACCGGTCATATTGCCGTAATTGTCGCGGGTGGGGGAGCTGGTGGGCGGCTGGATGTTGATGTCCTTGGCTTTGATGCCTTTGTCCAGCAGCGCTTGTTTGAAGGCGTTGATATCCGCGTTCAGGGAGTTGTAGGCCTGCATCAGGCCGTCCAGTTCGGCGTTTTTCTGCACGGACAGGGTCCACTTGACGAGGTCGCTTTCAAAGGTCTTGCTGGCGTAGCCGACCACGTGGAGGCTGTTGTCGGTGTTGCGGCTTTGCAAAAAGTAGAAGCCGAACACGGCCATGCCCAGGACAAAGCAGAGCCCCAGAACCAGCCAGCGGTGCAGGGTTGTCTTGTTGCGGGCGAGCAGATCCCAGATAATGAGGACGAGGATCAGCGCGAGGGCGATCCAGAGCGGATTGAGGGTCATGATACCTCCTTGAGGTGTTTATTCAGACAAAATAGGCGGCCCAGCGTCCGCGGGCAAGGATTTCCACCTGCCGCCGCCGGCCGTCGAAACTGAACTTGAGATCGAGCTGAAGCAGCCGCCCGGGGATCAGGGACAAAGCCAGCCGGGGCCATTCGATCAGGGTGACGCCGCTTTCCAGGAAGTCGAAAAGGCCGAGATCCAGCAGCTCGGAAGGGCTGTGCAGCCGGTAGAGATCCAGGTGATAGAGTGGGAAACGCGCAGCCTGGTATTCCTTGAGCAGCACGAAGGACGGGCTGTCCAGATCCTCCGGGACGCCCAGCGCGCGGCCCAGCGCGGCGGCGAAGAAGGTCTTGCCGGAGCCGAGCTCGCCATCAAGGCAAATGATGTCCCCCGCCTGCAGCAGCGGCGCGAGGTATTCCGCCAGGCCGACCGTGGCCTGGGGCGTATCCAGCTGCAGCAGCCGGGGCAGCGGAGTCTTGGCGTCCGCGGCCATCAGCTCCGGGCCCAAAAGAAAGTCCCGAAAGTCCTGCCTCCCCACTCAGGGGGCGGCGCAGTCTTTCGGGACCAGCTGTTATTCACAGTCCTGATGATAGGATAAGGCATCAGGGAGCCTGAGGCAATCAGATCTTGAGGCGTTTGGGGCGGCAGGTGGCGATCGGCAGGATCATCTCCTCCATGGAGACTCCGCCGTGCTGGAAGGTGCCGTTGTATTGCCTTTGGTATTGGTGGTAGGAATTGGGATAGACGAAGTAGTAGTCGTCTTTGGCGAAGATGAAGTTGTCCACGATGCTCTTGACGGGGAGCCCGTATTCGGAGGGCTTTTTCACGAAGACGGCGTGGCGGTCGTTGGCGGAGAGGTTTTTCCCTTCCTTGTAGCGCACGGTGACCGAGGTGTCGCGGTCGCCGATGACCTGGGTGGCGCGGTTGACCTTGATCGAGCCGTGGTCGGTGCTGATGACGCAGATGGCGTCCTGTTTGGCGATCAGTTTCAGCGCCTCGTAGAGCGAGGAATGCAGGAACCAGTGTTTGGTGAAGGCGCGCAGGCCCTCCTCGTGGGGGATGGTTTCCTGCAGGATCTGGTCGCGCGAGCGGTGGTGCGCCAGCAGATCCAGGAAGTTGTAGACCAGCACGATGAGGTTTTCCTTGTTCCAGGTCTCGATCTTGCGGAGGACGAAGTTGCCTTCCTCCATGTTGAAGATCTTGACATACTTGGAGGAGGGATCCAAACTGTAGCCCAGTTCCGCGATGTGCTCGTCCATGAGCTGGTGTTCGTTGCGGTTGCGGGAGTTGTCCAGGTCGACCGAGGTCACCCAGTATTCGGGAAAGCGTTTGGCGATATCCTGGGGCAGCAGGCCGCTGAAGATGGCGTTGCGGCTGTAGGGCGTGGCGGTGGGCAGGATGGAGTAGTAGAGTTCCAGTTCCTCGTCGAAGAGTTCCTTGATATAGGGCTGGATGGCCAGATACTGGTCCAGCCGCATGCAATCTATGATGATGAAGTAGATCGGGACGCGTTCCTCAAAGTGGGGCGCGATATATTGCGAGACCACGTCGAAGGAGAGGTTGGGCCGGTCGTCGGTATGCAGCCAGTTGCGGTAGTTGGATTCGATGTAGTTGGTGAATTCGGTGTTGCAATTGCGCTTTTCCAGGAAGTGGGTCTGGCGCAGGCCTTCGTCGTTGACCTCGTCGATCTGGATCTCCCAATAGGCCATTTCGCGGTAGATATTGGCCCATTCCTGCCAGCCGGGATTGTCGAAGAGGCGTTGGTTGAGCTGGGCCATATAGCGGGTGTATTGTTCGCCGATCTGGTTGGCGCGGATCTCGTCGGCCTGGAAGATCTTTTTGATCGCCATGATGATCTGGTTGGGATTGATCGGTTTGATCAGATAATCGGCGATCTGGGAGGCGATGGCCTTGTCCATGAGGCCTTCCTCCTCGCTTTTGGTGACCATGACCACGGGCAGGGCGGCATTGACGCGCTTGATCTCCGTCAGCGTGGCCAGGCCGTCCATGCCGGGCATCATTTCGTCCAGGATCACGAGGTCGTACTTTTCGTCCAGGACCTTTTCGATGGCGTCGTTGCCGTTGTTGCAGGTCTGCACCTGGTAGTTGCGTTCCTCCAGAAAGAGCACGAAGGGCTTGAGCAGATCGACCTCGTCGTCCACCCAGAGTATGTTCATCTTTTTATTGCGTTTCAAGTGGCATCCTCCTTGATGAGTTCGGATTCGAAATTGCGCTGGCGGTCGCGGATCACCTTTTTCACGGCCTCGATATCCGCGTCCTGAAAATACAGCGCCAGTTTGAAGTTGAGTTCCGCGCGCGAACAGTTGAAGGCGGCGGTCAGGCGTTCCAGGTATTGGTCGATGAAGACTTTTTTGGGATCAAGTTCCTTTTCCTTTTCCTCTTTCCGGAGTTCTTTGATATGGTCCCGCAACTTGGGCGTGGGTAGCTCCGCGGCCAGTTCGACCCAGCCGTCGCGGGCCTCCCAATCGGCTTTGTTGACCAGGGGTTTGATCATTTGCAATCTGTCGAAGCCGATCTCCTTGAGTGTGGATTCGTCGAGCGCCATTTCGTCGGCAAAGACGTCGAAAATCTGCACCAGCTTGCCGGCCAGGCTGCTGCTGAGGGCGTATTCGGCCTCGACGAAGTCCTTGAAGTTATCATAGCCTTTGCGGCGGAAACTCTTGCTGCGCTTGATCTCGGAGAGCAATTGCCCCAGGGTGAGGAAATTCTCCTCCAGCTGGTCCTTGAGCCGGGCGACGGCGCTGAATTGCTCTTCCGGGCTCATGTTTTCGGTGCGGTTAATGTCCATTGATACGGTTCCTTTGGCTTGGGTGCATTGATAACAAACATACTTGACTGCGGAAAAACCGCCGCTGTCCGCTTGCGCGCCGTAAGCGCCGCCAGCGGTCAATCGCGTTCCAGATCCCGCTCGTTGGCCTCGCCTTCGGCGTCCGCGGATTCGTCCTGGCCGCGGCTACCGTCATCCTCGATAAAATCGCCGGCGTAGCCGCCTCTGGCGATCACCATGTCGTAGATCACGCCGCCGTGGCGGTACCAGCCCAGGAAACGTCCTTGCAGGCGGCCCTGGCGGTAATTGGCGCTCATCTGCGGGGCGCCGTCCGGATACCAGAGATAGGTCGGGCCGTGCGTCTGGCCGTCTTTCAGCGTGACCAGGCGCGATAGGCGCCCGTTGTCAAAACGCTCGTAAGCCAGGCCGCTGAAGGGCTGTCCGCCTTGCAGATAAAGTTCCGCGGATTGCTCCAGATCGCGCATGGGCACGGCGGTGTCGGGCAGCGCGTAAGTGCGCAGCAGGTCAAATTCCTCACGGCTGCTTTGCGCGGCGAGGCTTGTCCAGAGCGCGGCAAACACAAAAAACAGGGCCAACAGCCTGAGCGCCGCCTGCAGTTCCGGGCTCCTGCCCGCAGCCTCCAAGGGTTTTTCTCTAAGTTCCATTCTGGAAGTCCACATTTTTGTTCCTCGCTCGGGCGTCAACTTTTTTTGTATCATATACATAATAAAGCGCTAAAAACCTGCAGGCAATC
>CAYXEF010000023.1:0-2734 GCA_964463825.1 uncultured Candidatus Cloacimonadota bacterium
CGGAAGCTGCTGCTGATCAAGTAGAAAAAACAGGCGCCGGAGGATTGACGGCGCCTGGATACTTGGGCTGGCTGCGGTCCGCGGGGTCAGTGTTGGCGGCCCAGCTCCATGCCGCGTTGGATGGCGGCGAGGTTTTTCTCCAGCAGATCTGGGTTTTTGGCTTTGAGGAAGCTGGTGAGATCCTCTTCGATGGTTTCGTGTTTGATGATGCCGGTTTTGCCGATGATGATGCCGATGGCGAGCATGTTGAGCACCATGGTGGAGCCGATCTCGATGGCGATGTCGCTCAGCGGCGCGGCGACCAGGTCCACGTCCTCGCGCGGACAACCGTGGGGGCACATGCTGGTGTTCATGATGACGACGCCGCCGGGCCGGACCATGGGGGCGAATTTGTCGATGGAAGGCTGGTTGAGGGCCACCAGGACATCGGGGAAGGAGACGATGGGCGAGGCGATGGGCTCATTCGAGACCACGGTGGAGACGTTGGCGGTCCCGCCGCGCATTTCCGGGCCGTAGGAGGGCAGCCAGGAGACATTCTTGCCTTCCTTCATCGCGGCCTGGGCCACGAACTTGCCGATGGTGAGGACGCCCTGTCCGCCGAATCCGGCGCAGATCATTTCGGTGGTCATTGCTGCACCTCCGCTGTTTCCGCGCCTTTATCCCGGAACAGGCCGACCTTGAAGAAGGGCAGCATGTTTTCCTTCGCCCAGTCGCGCGCCTTGACGGGATCGATGCCCCAGTTGGTGGGGCAGGTGCTGATGAACTCGATGAAGGTGAAGCCGCGGCTTTCCTTGTTGTAGAGAATGGCCTTGCTGACGGACTTCTTGGCCTTGATGATGTCGGCCGGGCTGAGCAGGGAGACGCGTTCGATATAGTACGGCGCCACCAGGGTGTCCAGTAGTTCGCAGACCCGGATCGGATAGCCGATGTCGTCCACTTTGCGGCCGTAGGGGCTGGTGGTGGTCTTCATTTCGGGCAGGGTGGTGGGGGCCATTTGGCCGCCGGTCATGCCGTAGATGGCGTTGTTGACAAAGAAGACGGAGATCTTTTCGCCTCTGTTGGCGGCGTGTACGATCTCGGCGGTCCCGATGGCGGCGAGGTCGCCGTCGCCCTGGTAGGTGAAGACCTGCATGTCCGGCCGGGCGCGCTTCATGCCGGTCGCCACGGCGGGGGCGCGTCCATGGGCGGCCTGGGCCATGTCAAAATTGAAGAATTTGTAGGCAAACACGGAACAGCCCACCGGGGCGACGCCGGTCATGGTGTTGACCAATCCCAGTTCGTCCACGGCTTCGGCGATGAGGCGGTGCGCCACGCCGTGCAGGCAGCCGGGGCAATAGGTGAAGGGAGTTTTGGTCAGGGCATCGGGTCTTTTGGCGATCACTTCCATCAGGCACCTCCTTGCTTGAGAGCTTCTTCCAGCTTGGCTTTGATCTCGGCCGGGGTGAAGACGATCCCGCCGACCTTGCCCCAGAATCTGACCGGGACCTTGCCGCACACGGCGATTTTGACGTCGTCCAGCATCTGGCCGGTATTGAGTTCGAAGACCCAGACCTGCCTGACCCGGGGTCCGATGGCCGCCTGGATTGCCGCGTAGGGATAGGGCCAGACGCGGATGGGGCGGATCAAACCGATGCTGTGGCCGGCCTTCTCCAGTTCGTTGATGGCGGATTTGACCACGCGGGAGGCGGTGCCCCAGGCCACGCAGAGGATCTCGTTGTCCGGCGAGATCTTGTATTCTTCGTACTTGATCTCGTCCCGCTCGACCTGCGCGTATTTTTCGTACATCTTGTTGACGTGCTTTTCCAGCACCGTGGGGTCGATCTCCAGGGAATTGATCTCGTGGTGGTGTTTGGCGTCGCCGTCGGCGTTGGGGCAGATGCACCAGGCATTGTGTTGTTCGCCGAGGGCTTTGATCTCCTCGTCGGTCTTGGCGGGGTGAAACTCCACCGGCTCCATCATCTGGCCCAGCATGCCGTCGGCCAGGATCAATACGGGATTGCGGTATTTGTCCGCGAGGTCGAACGCCTCGGAGGCCATGTCCGCGAATTCCTGCACGGAACTGGGGGCGAGGACGATGAGGCGGTAATCGCCGTGTCCGCCGCCCTTGGTGGCCTGGAAATAGTCTCCCTGCGCGGGTTGGATGTCGCCCAGGCCGGGTCCGCCGCGCTGGACGTTGACGATCACGGCGGGCAGTTCCGAGCCGGCGATGTAGGAGATCCCTTCCATCTTGAGCGCGATGCCGGGGGAGGAGGAGGAGGTCATGACGCGTTTGCCGGCCCCGGCGGCGCCGTAGACCATGTTGATGGCGGCGACCTCGCTTTCGGCCTGGAGGAAGGTGCCATGGACCTTGGGCATCATCCTGGCCATGTACTCGATCAGCTCGCTCTGGGGGGTGATCGGATAGGCGAAATAGAGGCGGCAGCCGGCGCGGATCGCGGCTTCGGCCACGGCTTCGTTACCTTTCATCAATATCTTCGACATGCGCACCTCACTTCTCGACCGTGATCGCCCCGTCCGGGCAGGTCATGTAACACATTTTGCAGGCAATGCAGTCTTCCTGCTTGAAACACTCGGCATAGTGGTAGCCCTTGGCGTTGATGTTTTCCGAAAAGCGGATGATCTTTTTCGGACACGCGGCGACGCAGAGGCCACAACCTTTGCAATAGTACGGATCCACCGTCATTCTGGGCATGATCGCACTCCTTCTCTGCAGTTATTTTTACTTGCTGCGATA
>CAYXEF010000023.1:2834-29608 GCA_964463825.1 uncultured Candidatus Cloacimonadota bacterium
AGCCCGGAGCTCGGGTGCGACGGGGACATCGCCATCGCATTTTGGGCGGATCGGTGTCCGCCGTGACAGACGCCATAAGAAACCGCTCCGCGGCTAAGGGGATAAGGGTAGATAACTTAGCCCTGAGAGTGAATCCGATCTCTTATAGTCACACAACGTATCTCGTTATTTATAAGTATCTTATGCTAAAAGCGTGAAAAAAAACCTTGACAGAAACCGGCTATTGAAAAACATCCCCCCGAGACTTAAGTGATATGTGGAAACAATATGAAAAATCAATCTAAGAAACTAATCGCCATCGTCTTCACGATCTGGGCCATGTTCATCGGGCCGATAATCGCGCAGACGGTGACGGATACCGTCAGCGGAGACATGCTCCAGGCCGAGTCGGCGGGAGTGATGGACTCGCTGCAGACCGTCGAACCGCCGGGAACGCCGGACACGCCGCCGGGCGAACTGTGGGTGGCCTCCTATTATGGCGGTTCTTTCCACGGCCGCCGGACCGCCAGCGGCGAAGTTTACAATCAGTATGGCCTCACCTGCGCCCACAAAACCCTGCCCTTTCAAACCCTCCTCAAAGTTACCAATCCCCAAACCGGCAAGCACGTCATCGTGCGCGTCAACGACCGTGGGCCTTTTCACCGCGGACGCGATCTCGACCTCTCCTATGGCGCGGCCAAAGAGATCGGGCTGATCCTGCCCGGCGTCATGCAGGTGGAAGTCCAAAAAATGCCGGACCGCAACGAAGAAGCGGAACTCGCCCTCAGCCAAAACTGAGCCACGGAATCAATCCTTGCCCCCCACCCGAGCAACGATTGATTCCATTTTTGTATCCGGAGAAACCAGTATGCAACAGCCCCCGATCGTAATGGCGGAAAGCGTGCGCGCAGCGCTGGACGGGCATCAGCCCGTGGTGGCGCTGGAATCCACCGTGATCACGCACGGCCTGCCCCATCCGCAGAACCTGGAGATCATGCGGGAATTGGAAGAACTGCTGCGCGGCGCGGGCGTCGTCCCGGCCACCATCATGGTGCTCGAAGGCCAGGCCCGGATCGGGCTCGAACCCCGGGACATCCCGTCTCTCGCGACGCGATTGGCAGGCGGGGAGCAGTTGCTCAAACTGGGCTGGCGCGATCTGGCTTTGGCCCTGGCGAAGGGCGGCAGCGGCGGGACCACGGTCTCGGCCACGCTCGCTTTGGCCGCCCAAGCCGGGATCGAGGTTTTCGCCACCGGCGGCATCGGCGGCGTACATCGCGGCTGGGAGACCACTTTGGACATCTCGAGCGACCTGGCCGCCTTGTCCAGATTTCCCGTGGCGGTGGTTTCCGCCGGCTGCAAGGCCATCCTGGACGTCTCCGCCACGCTGGAGCAACTCGAGACTTTGGCCGTGCCAGTCCTGGGCTGGCGGACCAACCGCTTTCCGCTGTTCTACACCAGTGACAGCGGGTATGCCATCGACCGCGTCGATACGGCGGAGCAATTCGCGTCTTTCTGGACAGCGCACCGCGCCCTGGGCGGCAGCGGAGCCCTGATCGCCAATCCCATTCCCGAGGCCGACAGCCTGCCCGCTGAGATGATCACTCCCGCGATCGAACAGGCGCTGCGCGAAGCCAAGGCGCGCCAGATCTCCGGCAAAGCCCTCACGCCTTTTCTGCTTGACTATCTGGCGCGGACCACAAAAGCTGTCTCCGTACAGGCCAATCTGGCCTTGCTGAGAAACAACGTCCGCCTGGCCGCTGAACTGGCCCTCGCCCTCAGAAAAAAAGGAGAATGAAGCGATGAAACTGTATCTGTCCGTTGACATGGAAGGCATGCCCGGCACCTTCAACTGGGAGCAGGAAAAGACCGACCGGGCCGCCGTGCGCCGCTGCTTCACCCACCATGTGGAAACCGTGCTCAAAGCCGCGCTGGAAAGCCCTCAGGCCTCCTCCATCGAAGAGATCGTGATCGCCGACTCCCACTCCGCCGGCGACAACCTGGATTACAGCATCACCTCGCTGGACAAGCGGATCAGCCTTATCTCCGGCAGCCCCCGCCCCTGTTATATGATGCCGGACTTCGGCGGGGAATTCTCGCAGGTCTGGCTGCTGGGCTATCACAGCGGAACCGGCGCCCTGCGCGGAAACATGGACCACAGCTACTCCAACAGCCGCATCCACAAGATCTGGATCAACGGCCAGCGCATGAACGAAGCCCTAATCAACGCCGCTTACGCCGGCTATCACAAGGTTCCGGTCGGTTTGGTCACGGGCGACGAAGCTTTGAAGGCGGAACTGGCCGAGCCCATGCCGTGGCTGGAGTATGTGGCCACCAAACGGGCCGTCGCCAAGTTTGCCGCCCGCAACTATTCGCAACTCCTGGTGGACGAACAGACCAGCGCCGCAGTCTGCAAGGCCTTGGCCAAACCGGTTTCCTCACTGGGGCTTTATACTTTCCCGCCGCCGCTCACGCTCAAGATCGAGTTTCATTCCACCGCCATGACCGACCAGGCCTGCCTGCTGCCTTACAGCAAGCGTTTGGACGGCCGAACCCTGGAATATGGCTGCGACGACTACGCGGTGCTCTTCGAGGCGATCATGGCCTTGATCTACCTCGCTTCCAGCACCGGCATGTAAAGGAGGCGAAGATGTCTTTGGAACTCGTCACCATCGGCAAATACGACGACAACTTCGAGGCCGATCTGGCCAAGGCTCTGCTGGAGGATCACGGCATCCAGGCCTTCCTGACCAATGAACTGACCTTCTCCATGGCGCCCGGCATCCTGCCCAGCCAGTTTTACATCGAGCTGCAGGTCGCCTCAGCCGACGAAGAGCGCGCCCGCGCCCTTTTGGACCGGCAACTCAGCGATTCCGGCGTCAGAAGCCTGCTGATCAGCGAAGGCGCGATCCTGGAAGGGCATTTTCAGCTGACCTCCGGCAAACACAGCGCCAGCTATGTGGAAAAGATCCGCCTGCTGCAGAATCCTCAGGCCGCCCTGCAGATCTGCGAGCAACTGGCCGCAGCGCTGGAGCCCTACGAGTTTGACACCGTTGCCGGTCCGGCTTACGGGGGGATCGTGCTGGCCTTCGAGGTCGCCCGCATCCTGGGCCGTGGTTTTCTCTTCACGCAGCGCCATGAGGGGCAGATGTCCGTCCGTAGCGGTTTTGACCTCAGCGAGGTGAAAAATGCCGTGGTCATCGAGGATATCGTCACCACCGGCGGCTCGGTGAGGGAAGTGATCAACTGCCTGCGCGCTTTGGGGATCGCGGTACCGGCTGTGGCCGCCATTGTGGACCGCAGCGGCGGCAAAACGGATTTCGGTTGCCCCTTCGTCTCGCTTTTGACACTGGAGATCCCCACTTGGGAGGCGGCGGAATGCCCGCTCTGCCTGGACGGTGTCCCCCTCACCAAACCCGGCAGCAGCGATAAAAAGGTCTGATCCGGCGTGGCCAGCCTCGCCGTCATCGCGCTCTCCAAGTCCGAACACCGGCAATTGACGGAGCTCTGGAGGTTCTTTCCCTTTTCTGGCTCTACGGTCTATCATTATGCCCACTTGGGCGCGGCAGCACCCGAAACGCTGCCTCAAAGGCCGGACTTTATCGCCCGGGCGTTTTCCGGTTCAGCACAGGACGCCCTGCCCCACATCAACGACTGGCTGGCGGAACTGGCCCCGGATCTGCTCTGCTTCTGCGGTTTGGATAGCTTCCGCCTCTGGGCGCAGGACCAGGCGCTGCCCTGGCTGACGCTCTACGCGGGCAAAAGACGCGCCCTGGCCGATCTCAGCTCCGGGGCCGACCTCGCCGATCCCCGGGCCCTTTTGCATTGCGAATCCCGCCAAGTGGCCCGCCTTGCCGCAGAAAGCTCCACCGGGACGCAATCCCCGGATTCCGGCCCCTTTGCGGATTATCACAGCTGGCATATTAACGCGGTGGACTCGATCCTGTTCACCGGCAACAGGGATTTGATCTCGGCCGTGTGCCACAGCCAACTCACGCATTACCGGATCAGCCACCACTGGCCCGGCGGACAGGCCGCGAACCTTGCCCTGGACGATGGGGAGGACCAGTTCCAGCACGCTCTCTTTGTGTTGTTGGAAGCCGGCCGGATGGCTACTCTGGATCCCGCGGACCGCTTTAAAACAGGAGCTCAGTTGCCCGCTCCGCCCGCCTACGCCTTTTTCGCCGAGTATTACGACAAATACATGTCCCATGTGGATTACGAGGACTGGCTGACTCTGATGCTGAACTGGTACAAGAAGTTCAGTCCCCGGGCTCCGCGCAGCGTGCTGGAACTGGCCTGCGGCACCGCCAACGCCTCGGAATTGCTGGTCTTCCGCGGTTATGAGGTCGACGCCTGCGACAGCTCGCCCTACATGCTCCACATGGCGGATGCCAAGGTCTTCAAACCCAGGCTCTTCCTCGCTTCGCTCACCGATCCCCTGCCCGCGAAAGACTACGACTTCGTCTTCTGCCTCTTCGACAGCATCAATTACATCACCCAGAAGGCCGAGCTCAAAACGCTGCTCCACCATGTCCATCGCGCCCTGTGTCCCGGCGGGATCTTCATCTTCGACATCTCCACCATCCACAACAGCCTGCACAACTTTGCCGACACCACCAGCTTCACCCGCGTCCGCGACGGCTATCTCGTGCAGATCTCACATTACGAAGTGCTGGCCAATAAGCAATTCACCCGTTTCCATCTCTTCCGCCAGAGCGGCGATGCCTATCAAAACCTGGAGGAGCGCCACGTACAGCGGGTGTATCACAGCCCGGAACTGGCGGAATTGATCGCCGCCTCGCCCCTGCGCCTCAAAGCCGTCTTCACCCCGGAAACGCGCGCCAACCTTTTGGGCAAACTTCACACCGAGCTCGACAAACGCCACAGCCGCCTGTTCTTTCTATTGCAGAAGGACGCGTGAACCCGCTCTACGCCTATGATCGCGACCTTGCTGCAGGCCGCTTCGGCCTGATCGGGGTGGACGAGGCGGGACGCGGTGCTCTGGCCGGTCCGGTCGTGGTGGCGGCCGTCAGACTGGATTACAACCGGCCCATCGAGGGTATCAACGACAGCAAACTGCTCACACCGGCCAAGCGGGAACGGCTTTTCGAACTGATCCTGGAGAGCGCCCTGGCCTGGCACATCGCGGAGTTTGACGCCCCCTACATCGATGCCCACAATATCCTGCAAGCCACGCTCCAGGGCATGCGCCAGGTAATCCAGGCCATCGCCACAGACGCCGACCTATGCCTTATCGATGGCAACCAAACCCCATCCGGCCTGCCCTGCGCGGTCCAAAGCCTGGTCCATGGCGACAGCCTCTCCGCCTGCATAGCCGCCGCCTCGATCCTCGCCAAGGTCCACCGGGATAGGCTGTTGCGGGCTCTGGACGGGGCTTACCCGCTCTATGGCTTTGCGCGCCACAAAGGCTACGGCACCAGTCAGCATCTGCAAGCCCTGCGCGAGCATGGCCCCTGCGCCCTGCACCGGTTCAGCTACCAGCCGGTGGCCCAGGCATTGCGGCAAAATCCTGACAATATGGATCAATAATTGCTTTAATTTCCGGTATCTGGCCAGAACGCCGGATAACAGGAGCAGAAGATGCGACGGATCTTGATCTTGGCCTTTCTCTGCCTGGCCGCGGGCTTGGCGGCCCAAAACAGCGGTCAGCGCATTTACGACCTCCAGGCTGAAAGCCTGCGCGGCAACATCACGCCCTCCCTCGGCCGAGCCTCCCGCTATCTGGTTTCCGTTAAAAACAACTACTCCGGAACCATCGGCGGCTTCTATGTCCAGCTGTTATGCGCGGGGCAAGTGCTCGCCGACACCTATGTGCAGAGCATCGGCCCCTATTCCCATAACGATTACCTGATCAACTGGACCCCCTCCTATCCCGGCAGCTACGAGCTTTATGCCCGGACCACCCTGGCGGGGGACCTCAACCCGGCCAACGATAGCACCGCCACCGTTTCCGCGACCGTCCAGGCGCATGAAGTGAAGCTCTGCACCCTCGGCGGCAACACCGAACCCCTGCGGATCCCGCTGGATTTCGAAGACCGCAATTCCGTCTGCGACCTGCTCTATCTCCAAGGCGAGCTCAGCTACACCGGCATCATCACGCAACTGACGCTGTACAACGATTTCCCCGAGGCCGCGCACAACAAACATCTGCGCTTCTGGCTGGGCATCACGACAGCCACCAACCTGACGGGGTGGTTTCCCTGGGCCAGCCTGACCCAAGTCTTTGACGGCCGGGTGGATTTTCCCGCCGGCGTGAACGCCATCATCCTGCCCCTGCAGCAGCCCTTTCAACTGCCGCCGGGCTCCAATCTCGTGATGCGCAGCCAGCGCTGCTTCGAGATGCTCACCTACGGCGAGGACAGCGCTTTCCGGGCTCTGGATGTGCCGACCCTGCGCGGCAGGATCAAATCCTACCCCAACCTGATCGATCCTGAAGCGCCCGGGGATTACTACAACAACATCAGCGAACTGCCCCAGACCGGCTTCCTCTTTGCTCCGGACAACGCTGGGCCGCTTCTGAACGCGGCACCCGCGGAAGTCAATTTCGGTGTCGTGCGCATGGACTTCGGCCATGCCCAAACACTGTATCTGAGCAACACCGGCTCCAGCCCGTTCACCCTCAATTCCATCGCCATCGCGGCCCCGCCCGGGGATTTCGTCCTGGCACCGCTGCCGGATCTGCCCCTGACCCTGCAGCCCGCCCAGGCCATCAATTTCGAAATCTACTTCCAGCCCCAGACCCTGGCACTGCAAACCCGCTTCCTGGAAGTCGCCACGGACACCGGCACCTACAATGTCACGCTCAAGGGCAGCGGATTTGATCCCACGCTGCGCGTTCTGCCGCACGAGGAGGATTTCGACGCCCTGGATGTGGGCGCTTTGCCCGTCGACTGGAGCGCTTTGGTGCAGAGTACATATCCCCACGCCTATGTGATGGCCATGAGCGAGCGGACGCACAGCGCGCCCCGCGCCGCCGAGATCTACAGCCACTGGGACACGGCCGCGACCCTGTTACTGGTCTCCCCGCCCGTGGCGGACAGCATCCCCATGCAACAGCTGCGCCTGATATTCTGGCATTTCGGCTATTCCTCCTCCACCCTGCGCGTCGGCGTCATGGACGATCCCCACAATCCGGACACCTTCTTTGAACTGGCCAGCATCGTCCAGGGCTATTCCTGGGGTCAGCATATCGTCCCGCTGGCCGCTTACACAGGCATGGGACGCTACATCGCCTTCCGCTATGGCGGTGGTACCCTGGCCAAACTGGTTGTGGACGATATCCGGATCGAACGCGTTCCCACCGCGGATCTGGCCGCCCTCACCTTATCCGGCGAAATGCTGGTCTCGCTCACGCAACCGGCAGTCCACACCCTCACGCTGCGTAATATCGGAACGCAAACCCAGGACGGCTACGAGATCAGCCTCTGGGCTGGAGACGCGCTGCTCGCCAGCGTGCCCGGGATCCCGCTCGCGCCGAACCAGACGGCGCAGGTGCCCATCCCCTGGCAGCCCTCCTACACCGGAGATCTGCAGCTGCGCGCCCGGATCGACCTGACCGTCGACGCCTTCACCGATAACAACCTCTCGCCGGCCTTTCAGGTCTGGACCGAGCCCGATCCCTTGTTCAATCTGGGCGACGGCTCGGAGCATTGGGCCATCCCCTTCGACACCGGCTACCACTACGGCCTCTACGAGACGATCATCCCCGCCAGCGAACTGCAAGGCCTCGCCGGCACGATCGAACGCCTCTGGCTCTACGCCTACAACCACACGCAATACATCACCCAATACCCTGTCTATGTCTGGCTGGGCGCCACGCTCTGGGACGATCTGGAGCAGGGTTGGATCCCGGCCGGTCAACTGGATCCGGTCTTTCACGGCAATGTCCGCATGACAGGCTATGTCTACCCACTACCGATAGATCTGGACCAGCCTTTCATCTATAACGGCGGCAATCTGGCGCTAATGGTCTATCATCCCGTTTGGACCGCGCTGACAGCCTCGAACTACTTCCAGGCCCAGACCGGCGAGTCGGACCGCAGCCGCCGCTTTATGAGTTCCTACACGGATCCCGATCCCTACAACCCTCCCGCCGCCACGGCCAACCAACTCTACGGACGCTATCCGCGGCTGGGGATCGCACACGCCCCCGCCAACGGTGAAAGCGGCGCTTTGCTGGTGACGGTCAGAGACGCGAACGGCCAGCCCCTGCCGGATGCCGCACTGCGCTTCCGCTATACATCCCAGACCGGCGCCACCGGCCCCGCAGGCTCGTATTACTTTGCCACCCTGATCCCCGGCGCCTATCACCTGCTTGTTTCCAAGCCCGGTTACAGCTCGCTGGATCTGATCGTGGACATCATGCCCGGCTCCGATCACGAGTTAAACTGCGTGCTGTCCGCGGTCGCCAACGCCGATCCCAACGCGCCCGAACCCGCCGCCACCGCGCTTTTGGGCTGCCGTCCCAATCCCTTTGCGGACACCGCCCGGATCGAGTTTGCCCTTAGGGAGGCCGGCCCCGTTTCGCTCAGCGTCTACAATCTGCGCGGGCAATTGATCCGGGTGCTGGCGGCATCCGGACTCCCTGCGGGGACGCATGCCCTGGCCTGGGATGGCAGGGATCAGGCCGGGCGGGACGCGGGCTCGGGGATCTACCTTTATCGCCTGCAAGCCGGGGATAAGATCTTCACGGGCAGAATGCTCCGGCTGGCTCAGTAAGCTCTCCTTACCCTTCCTTCCACGATTCCGGCGGGGTTTCGCTCCGGCGCCTGGCTTGTCCAGTTCCCGTCCACAACCCGAAGAGTTCCCATCCGCTGGGCGGGAAGTCGGAGCGAAGTAGGCCGGAGGCGGACGTTCCAGCCTTCAGGGAGGAAAAGGGGAGGGTCAGTTCACCCGGGCGGGCGGAACGCGTCCTTCGATAATGGCGATGGCGTTTTCGGCGGCCAACAGGCCCATTTTGTCCCGGGTGGTGATGCTGGCGGAGCCGATATGGGGCAGCAACACCACATTGTCCATAGCCAGCAGTTCCGGCGGGACCAGGGGTTCGGCTTCATAGACGTCCAATCCGGCACCGGCGAGGCGTTTTTCCTGCAGTGCTTTAATCAGCGCGGCTTCGTCCACGATGGGGCCGCGCGCGGTGTTGATCAGGAAGGCGCCGGGCTTCATCAGGGCGAGTTCCGGGGCTCCGATCAGGTGCCGGGTTTGGGGTGTCAAAGGGGCGTGGAGGCTGATGAAATCGGACTCGCGGCAGAGCGTGGACAGCTCTACTGCTTGGCAGCTAGCCGGGACCTGGGCGGGATCCGCGGCGGGATCGAAATACAGTATCCGCATATCAAAGCCGGAAGCGCGTTTGGCCACGGCGCGGCCGATGCGGCCCAGTCCCACCAGGCCCAGGGTCTTGCCCCAGACATCGTGCCCCAAGAGCAGCAGGGGATCCCAGTGGGAGAAGCGGCCTTCGCGCACGTAGCTATCGCTCTCCACGATACGCCTCGCGCAGGCCATGAGCAGCGCCCAGGCGAGGTCGGCGGTCGTTTCGGTGAGCACGCCGGGGGTGTTGCAGACCGTGATGCCTTTTTGGGTGGCGTAATTCACGTCGATGTTGTTGTAACCGACGGCGAAGTTCGATATCACCTGCAAACGCGGCGCGGCGTCTATAAGTTCGGCGTCAACGGCTTCGGTCAGCATGCAGAGCAGGGCGTCGGCGTCGCGCACGGCGTTGAGTAGCTCGGCCCGGGGCATGGGTGAGCTGGAGCGGTGGAGTGAGACCTCAAAGACTTCCTCCAGCCTGCGCAGCGAGGCTTCGGGGATCAGGCGGGTGACCAGGATCTTAGCTTTGTCCATTGTTCATGCTCCCAGGATTGGGATTTGGCAGATCTTCGTTTTTTATACTGCGCCTGGCAGTCGCACGTTGTGGAACCACTCTTTCCAAAGCGGCGTTGTCCACCCAGCCAATCCTGCCGTCCGGGAGGATTAGCTGCGAGCGCAGCTGGCCCGTTTGCTTCACTTCCACGATGCTGGCTTCCGGCAGGAATTGCGCGGGCCTGGCTTCGGTGTTGGAACCGTAAAACGGGGCTGCTTCCTGCAGGATGACCGCCTTGTCGTTGTGGCGGTGGCGGCGGTTCTTTTGCCAGAGGGCGCCGCCGCTGGTCAGCAGCAGCAGGAGCGTGATGCCCAAGACCAGGACCGGCAGCCCGTGTTCCTGGTCCAGCGGGTAATGCATCAGCCAGAGGGCGCTGAGCGTGCAGAGGAGGCCGAGGATGAGGAAGATGGCGGCCAGACGGTTGAGGGAGAAGAAATCGTAGATGTTGAAGAGCAACTGGACCAGGAAGGGCCGCTCGGGAGCCTTGATCGCGTCTCCGTTGTAGGCGGCCAGCCAGGCTAGGTTTTCCCGGGCCTGGCGATGTGAGGAATCCAGGTTTTGGGCGCGCAGCCACCAGAGCGCGGCCCGTCCGGGCTGTCCCAAATGATAATAGCAAACGCCGATATTGTAGTAGAGATCGGCATTGTGGCGTCCGCCCTCGGCGAGGGGCAGCAATTGCCTCAGGGTCTGGGCGTAGTCGGCTTTGGGCTGGGGGGTCGTGGTCTGGCCGGCGAGCATGGCGGCCAGGGCCAGCAGGATAGAGATCAGGATCAGGCTTCGCAGGGTCATGCTTCCTCCCTCTGCTTTGGGGTGGCGGGGCCGTTATGCTTGTTGCGGCCGAGCGCCTGGACCAGCCCGCGTAATTGCGCAAGCGCGGCCAATAGTGGCGCGGCCTCGGATCCCCCGGGCATGAAGCGCGCTTTTTGGCAGAGCAGCAGGAAGGCTTCGATTTGTTCAGCAAGGTTCTCCGAGAGGCCGCGAGACTGCAATTCCGCCACCAGTTCGGACGTGGTCAGGCCTTTGGAGACGCCGTATTTCTTGGCCAGATAGGTCAACAGGCCGCTTTCGGCCAACGGGTAGAAGCTGGGGGAGAGGTCTTTGGCGGCTTCGTTTGCTTGACGCAAGTACCTGGTCAGGATGCGGTTGGCAGTTTTCTGCGCGTAAAGATTGGGATTGAGGCGGCTGATCCGGCGCTCCCAGGCGAAGAATCCGGCCACGATCAAGCCCAGCAGACAGGCGATCAGGATCAGCCAAAACCAGGCGCGGGTGGCGATGTTGCGGAAGGGAGGATAGTCCGACCTTTGCAGGAGCGGATTGAGCGACTTGGGCCGGTCGCCGTGGAGCAGGCCGGAAAAGTAGGAGAGCACGTTGGAAGGGCGCACGGCGATCGCGTGGCTGGCTCCGTTGAAGGTCCTGTAGGAGCCGGTGGCGGTGTCAAACCAGCTGAAGCTGAAGCCTGGGATCTCGTAGCTGCCGGTCTCGGATGGCAGTATCGTGTAATAGATAAAGCGCGTGCCTTCGATGGGATTGGCCAGTTTGTCCGAAACCGAGGGCTCGGAGATCTGGAATTTGTCCAGGCCGGGAAAGGAAGGCGCGGTGAATTGGCTGAAATTGCCCTTGCCTGAGATCTTGATTGTGCAGACCAGAGCTTCCCCGAGAGTGAGTTTATCCCCTGAATAGCTCTGGCTGAGGGTGAAGCTGCCCACGGCGCCGGTGTAGCCGGCGGGTTTGCCCGCTGGCAGGGCATTCACCTCCAGCCAGGCGGGACGCGAATCTATGCTCTTGTTCAGAAAACTGTAGACGCCGCTGAATTGGACGATGCCGCTCAGGGTGGGCGCTTGCAGGCGTCCGGATACCTGGGGATAGAGCACCAGGCGTTTGATCAGGGCCCGCTGCCAGCGTTCGTTGCGGTATGTCACGGTTTCGTATTTGAGGTTGGTCGGCTGTTCGAAGGAGGATTTGCCGTAACCCTCATAATCGCGTTCGGTCTCCGTGGAAAAGGACTCCGCCATTTGATTGGTGTAAAGGTAATAGGACACGATGGCCGGTTGGCCGACGAATACGGATTGCGATTCGGGCAGGCACAGAATGAGGGACTCGCCGGCTGTGCGGTTGCGGCCGAAGTAGCTGCTGCCGTAGGGATCGATGTAGGGATCGAGGTTGTATTGCTGATTGGGGCTGGGTCCCGAGGGCGAATCGACCACTTCCACGCTGAGCGGTGAGGTGGAATAGTCGCGGCTGCCGATGCGCAGCTGGAATCCAGGCACAGTGAAGCGTCCGGTGCGCTGCGGAGTATAGAAGTAGGAGTAACCGAGCGTGTACTGGGTGTTGACAGAGCCACCTGAGATGCTGGTCTGACTGGAGCTGGAGTTGCGCATGCTGCGGTAGTTGAAGCCCGGCACTTGGGGGGCGCTGGGAGTCGGGATATTGATCCGGCCGTCGCTTTTGATCTCCAGGTTCAGTTGCATCTGCTCGGACCGGCTGATCTGGTCCTTTTGCAGATAACTGGAGACGCGCACCGCCTGGGCGGACAGGCTGCCGGTCAGGAGCAGGGGCAACAGCCAGAGGCGGAAGTTTTTCACCACCATTTACCTCCTTCGCCGCTATCCTTGGGTTTCTGGCGCGCGCGGCGGTCGATCGCTTCTTTTTGGTCCAGGGCGTCCAGGGTGTTGCCGTATTGTTCTTTTTTGTCCTCGCGGTCCTCGGGCTTGGCTTCCTGGTCCCGAGATCCGTCGTTGCCGCCCTCGCTTTCCTGGGGGGGCGGGGGTTGGTAGCCCTGGCGGCGGAGAACCAGTTCGTAGTTGGACTTGGCGTCCTGGTCGTCGGGATCCAGCAGCATGGCCTGTTTGTAACTGGACAGGGCCTGGTCCAATTGGTCCCCGCGATAGAGGGCGTTGCCCAGGTCGTAGTGCAGGCCGGGTTTTTTGGCGTTCTCGGCCAGGGCTTGCTCATAGCGGGTGCGGGCTTCGCCGGCCTGGCCCAGTTTGTAGCGGACCTTGCCGCTGCTGCTCTCGGGGATGGGGTCGCCGTCCTTTTGGCCCGATAGTTTGTCCCAGAGAGCTGCCGCCTTGTCGTATTGGCCCTGCTCATAGAGGGCGGTGGCGCGGCTGTGCTGGAAGACGCGGTGGCGGAAGAGCAGGTTGAAGATCATAAAGAGGGCGATCAGCAGGCCCAGGATGAAGAGGATCCGGATGAGCAATAGGCGCTGTCTGGTTTTCATGCTATTTCCACTCCCGCCGCAGAGGGATGACCAAGGCTTCGAGCAGCAGCAACAGGAGCGCCAGCGCGGCTGGCAGGGCATATTGCTCCTTGAGGGCGGTCAGGTTTTGGTTGCGGTCGCGGCCTTTCTCCACGCTGTAGAGGTTGTGCAGGATGGCATCGAGGTCGCCTTGTCCGGAGGCCAGGTTCATATATTTGCCTTCGCCAAGGGTGGCGATCTCCTGCAGGGCGGTGGCGTCCAGTTTGGAGAATGCGGTACGGCCGGAGCCCGGGTCGGTGATCTGGCTGCCTTGCTCGGTGCCCACGCCGATGGCGTAGATGCGTACCCCGTTGGCTTTCAAGCGTTTGGCCTGAGCGAGAGCGTTGCCGCCCAGATCCTCGCCATCGGTGATCAACACTAGTACCTTGCTGCCGCCTGAGGCCAGAAAACTCCGCTCCGCCAGAGCCATGGCCGCTCCGATGTCGGTACCCAGCCGGACCACCGAGTCCGTGGTCAGGCTGTTCAGGACCAGGGCCGCGCTCTCATAGTCGTCGGTTAGCGGGCATTCCAGAGTGGCTTTGCCGGCGAAAGCGATGATACCCACGCGGTCGCCTCTGAGCCGGTCAAGCAGGGCGTCCATCTGCAGTTTTGCCCGTTGCAGGCGCGAGGGCGTGAGATCCTGCGCTTCCATGCTTTTGGACACGTCCAGGCAGATCAGGATATCCAGGCCCTGGGATTCGAAATTGCGGATCTCATAATCCCATTGCGGCCGGACCAGGGCGAATATGACCAAAACCAGCGCCAGCAGCAGCAGGACTGTCTTCAATGTGAGATAAAAGGGCGACATCCGGCGCAGATAGAGGTCCTTGAACTGGCCTTCGGCGAAGCGGGTGAAGCGCTTGAGCCGCCGCCGCTGCTGCAGGGTGAGAAAGAAGACTAAGGGGAGCAGCAGGAACAGGAGGAGCAAATGCCAGGGATAATACAGATTCACAGTCTCACTCCGGAAGGATGGGCAGGAAAACCAGGCGCAGCGTGAGTTCCAGGATCAGCAGCGCGCAGGCGATCCACAGGAGGAACATGAATTTCTCGGACCAGATGTAGTGGATCTTGGCGCTATAATCTGTCTTTTCCAGTTTATCGATGCGTTCCATGATCTCCTGCAACTGGTTCTTGTCCCCCGCCAAAGCGGCTTTGCCGGTGCCAGTTAGCTCCGCCACGCGGTTCAGGGTCTCCATATCCAGCTCGACCAGCACCTTCTGATAGAAGCTGCCGAAGCGGGGATCGACCACGGGATAATCCACATAGCCGGTACGACCGACGCCGATGGGGTAGACCTTGATGTTGAACTCCTTGGCCATGCGGGCCGCGCTGATGGGGTCGATCTCGCCGGTATTGCTCACGCCGTCGGTGATCAGGATCACGACCTTGCTCTTGGCGTTGCTGTGTCTGAGGCGGGCGACAGACTTGGCCAAACCGAGGCCGATGGCGGTGAATGAGGCTTCCTGGTTGACCTCGAGGCGGTCCAGTTGCTCGAGCATGGCATTGTGGTCGAAGGTCAGCGGGCTTTGGGTGAGGGCGTATTCAGAGAAGGCCACCAGGCCGAAACGGTCGTTGGGTCGGCGGCTGATGAAGTCCTTGGCCACCTTAACCGCTGCGCCGAGGCGGCTTTGCGGCGCGAAATCCAGAGCCAGCATAGAGCCGCTGATATCCACCGCCAGCACGATGTCCACGCCTTTGCGGTTGATGTCGCGCGTGCCGCGGCCCCAACGGGGTTGGGAGATGGCCAGGATCAAAGCCACCAGGGTCAACACCCGCAGTAAGGGCAGCAGGTACTTCCAGAAACGGTTCTCGCCCGCAATCTGCCGGAGGGTTTGCAAGCGGGTGAAAGGCAGCCGCAGCTGGCGTTTGCTGCGGATCCTGATTTGAAAAAGGTACAGCAGCGGCAGGACCAGCAGCGCCAGCAGCCACCAGGGATTAGCGAACTTCAGCATGCGAGGCCCTCCGGGAAGCCATAATCTGATGGACGTCCGCCACTTCGAAGGATTGCAGCCAACCCCTCAGCCATAGGCGCACATTATCCACTTCCGCCGGGGCAGGCAGATACTTGGCGAACTTGACCCGGTCGCAATAGCGCAGGCAGCGCAGGACTTCGGCCCTTTGCCCGATGCGCGCGCACTGTGCGCTCTGAGCGATCTCGGATGTGGTCATCTCCAGGGCGGGAAAGCGGTATTTGGCTTCCAAAAACTGGCGCAGGATCTGCGACAACTGGAAATGATAGCGGATATGCTCACCTTTTTCCAATAACTGCTGCGCGTCCAAAGCTTCCAGTTGGTTAAGCGCCACTTTCCAGGCTGGCAGAGGCGTTACGGGCGCTGCGGGTGCTGCGGCTTGCGGTTTGGACGGCTCCTCTTCGCGCTGGCGGCGCAGGAAGAAGATCACTATGGCCAGCAGGGCCAATGCCAGCGCCAGCAGCGGATATGCCCAGGCGGGCAGCTGCCAGCGGTATTTTTCCACCGGTTTGATATCGACCAGGGTGCTGTCCTGCTCGGCGCGCACGGGGACGATGTAGATCCGGAAACGTTCAGTGGAATACTCTTTGCCGTCCGGCTGCTCCAATTGCACGGGTAGTTTGGGGAAGCTCTGGCCGCCTGGCAGGAGCGGAACCAGGGTCAGTTCCAACCAGGCGTCCTGGCCGGGCCGCTTGACCCGGCGCTGGGAAAGGACATGGAAGTTTTCCAGTGAATCCGGGATAACCACGCCCTTAAGCGGCACGTCGGCCTTGATCAGGAACAGGAAACGGTCGCCCACCGACAGATCCTCAGCCTCCCTGAGTTCCTGACGGATCTCAGCGCCGGCCAGTCCGGATAGCGCAACCAACGCAGCCAGCAGCAGCAGGAGCCTGTTCACGCCCGGCTCCGGCGGCGTTCCCGGCGCCGTTCGAAAAAGCCGCGCAACGCTTTGACATGCGAGTCTCCGCTGCGGATGAGCAAATGATCCACCTGCGATTCACGCAAGCTGGCCGCCAGTTCCGTTTGTTGTTTCTCCACCCAGACCTCATAGGCTTTGCGGTGCGCGGGGTGGGAGCTATTGAAATAGAGAGTTTCGCCGCTTTCTGGATCATAGAGGTTGAGCACTCCAGCCTCGGGTAAGGCCAGTTCCGCATCGTCCAACACCTGTACGGCGATGACGTCGTGCTTCTGCGCCAGTATCTGCAGCGGTTTGCGGTAGCCGGTATCCAGAAAGTCCGAGAGGATAAAGACCACGGAACGTTTTTTGAGGATGTGGTTGGCGAAGGTGAAGGCCGCTGTAAGCGAGGTACCGCTGTTTTTGGGCTCCAGATACAGGACGTCGCGCAGGATCTCCAGTGCCTTGTTGCGGCCTTTGCGGGCAGGCAGGTATTTCTCCAGTTCCTGCGAGAACATGATCATCCCCACCTTGTCGTTGTTGGAGAGCGCGGAAAAAGAGAGCAGGGCGATGATCTCGGCCAGGCGCTCCTTTTTCAGGCTGCCTTTGGTGCCGAAGTATTGCGAGGCTGAGATGTCCACGATGAAGAACACGTTGAGTTCGCGCGTTTCCTGGTACTTCTTGATATAGGGCATGCCGAGGCGGGCGGAGACGTTCCAATCAATGTCCCGGTAATTGTCTCCGCTTTGATATTCGCGGACCTCGGCGAATTCCAGGCCCTGACCCTTGAAACGCGAGTGGTATTCGCCGCTGAAGATCTCGCTCACCACATTGCGGGTGCGGATCTCGAGTTTCTCGATCTGAGCCAGGATTTCCGCCGGGGTGCGGGAAGGCATAGGATCCTTCAGGGGACTTCTATTTCGTCAAAGATGCGCGTGATCAGTTCTTCCGTGCTCACCTGTTCGGCCTCGGCCTCGTAGGAAAGGATCAGGCGGTGCCGGAGGACATCCTTGCCCACGGCCTTGATATCGTCCGGGATCACGTAGCCGCGGTGCTCGATATAGGCGTGGGCTTTGGCAGCGCGGGCGAGGTAGATCGTGGCCCGGGGCGAAGCGCCGTATTGGATGAGGCCGTTGAGGCTGGAGATGCGGGGATAACGCTGGGGAAAGCGCGTGGCCTGCACCAGGTGCAGGATATAATCCTTCAGCCGTTCCTCCATATAAAGTTCCGCGATCACCTCGCGCATCTGGGCCAGCGAGTCCGGCCGCAGCACTTGCTTGACCTTGATCTCGCGCTCGGTGACCATGCGGTCCAGGATCACCCGCTCCTCTTCGAAGCTGGGGTATTTAATGCGCAGTTTCAGCATGAAGCGGTCCACCTGTGCTTCGGGCAAAGGATAGGTGCCTTCATGCTCGATCGGGTTTTGGGTGGCCATCACGAAGAACGGGGAGGGCAGGTCGTAACTGGTGTCGCCGATGGTCACTTGGCGTTCCTGCATCGCCTCCAGCAGCGCTGATTGCACTTTGGAGGGGGCGCGGTTGATCTCGTCCGCCAGGATGAAATTGGCAAAGACGGGACCCTTCTTGGGCGAGAATTCCCCCGTTTTCTGATTGTAGATCAAAGTGCCGGTAATATCAGCCGGCAGGAGGTCCGGCGTGAATTGGATGCGTTTGTAGGAGGCGTCGAAAACCTGGGCCAGGGTGCTGATGATCAGGGTCTTGGCCAGGCCGGGCACGCCTTCGATAAGTACGTGGCCGTTGGCCAGCATGCCGATCAGCAGGCGGTTGATAATGGCTTCCTGACCGACGATCACTTTGGCGATCTCGGCCCGCAGGATATCCAAAATGGCGGAGCTTTCCAGCACCCGCTGGTTGATCCGCTCGATGCTCACATTTCCCGGCTGCCTGGGCCCCGGGGATTCAAAATCCAACTCGTAGTTCGAAGTGTCGTTTGGCATCAGAACTCCCAATAAATCGCAGTGGGGATATGAAAATCGGGAACTTGGCAGATACCAGATTCCCGACCAATAATCAGGTTGACTTCAAGTGTGGCGCAGCCGAAGGAACCGAGGCGTATCCTTACTTCTTGGCGCTGACAGCTTTTTGCACCTTGTTCGCTTTCAGGCAGGAGGAACACACCTTGACCTTGCGAATCCCGTCCGCCATGATGGCGCGGACTTCGTGCAAATTGGGATAAAACCGGCGCTTGGTGGCATTCAACGCATGGCTGCGATGATTGCCGACCTGGGCTTGTTTACCGCATATATCGCATATTCTTGACATCTTTCACCGTCCAGATTTCGTTTCTTGAAAACCACAAAAATGCAGCCCCTCATTTTGACAAGCATTATTTATCCCTGCCCATAGCTTGCAGGAGACTGCTTTATCCCGTTCCCCACAGCCCTGAGCCGGTCTTGTTGACCGAAGTCGGCAACTGTCCGGCAGAAAGGCGGGAACTGAGATCACCGGGTGGAGGGAACAAGCGTTCAAGTGAAATTCTGGGGCAGGCGGATATCGAAACGGGCGCCGTGGGGCTTGACAGGCAGGAAATCCAGGCGGCCGGAATGTTCTTTGAGGATCTTGGCGCAGATAGGCAGCCCCAGTCCGTTGCCCTGGCGCTTGCCATAGGTGACGAAGGGTTCGAAGACCCGCTCGGCGATGCATTCCGGGATTCCGGGGCCGTTGTCCGTGACGCTGATCTGCAGCCAGTTGGAGGCCAGGGTGGTGGAAATCTTAATCTCGCCACCGGCGCCGGACATGGCTTCAGCGGCGTTGCGCAAGAGGTTGAGGATCACGCGGCGGATGCGCTCGCGGTCGATGAAGACGGCAGTCTGGACTTTATTTTCCAGTTTGAGCTCGATATTCTGGCCTTTGAGGCTGGTTCCGTAGGCTTCGAGGATGTCGCCCATAAACTCGTCCAGATCCACACGGCTAAGGTTCATTTCGAATGAAGAACCGGTCACGTAGTCCGCCAATTCGGCGACCAGGTTTTCAATGATCCTGGCTTCTTCCTGGATGTTGTTCGCATACTCGCTGGCCTCGGGAAACAGGTTGGAGATCAGCTGCGAGGTGAGGGCGATGACGGTGAGCGGAGCCTGGAGGTCGTTGCTGAGTTTGGACGCAGTGACGGCGATGCTGGCTTTGCGTTGGTCACGGAAATAGGCGCTGCGGATCTCAGAGAATGCCTCGGTCTGGAAAGGCACTGATGCCTCCAGCTGCTTGAAAAACTGGTAGGGAACCGAGGGATTGAAAAAGCTGATGTTGACAAACTCCGCTCTGGTGAGACGTAGCAGTATTCCGGACTTGAGGGCTTTGAAGCGCAACTGGGCGGGCTCGGAAACGAAAAGGGTCGCCTCGCCAAAGAACTCGCCGGGTCCCACAACCCGGACAGCAGTGGCTTTGCCCGGCTCCGCCGCCACATTGGTGAATTCGATGCTGCCGCTTTCCACCACATAGAGGCAGTTGCCCCCGGGATCAGACAAGCTACGCTCATCGCCGGCTTTGAAAGGAATCCGTACCTTCTCTCTGGTAACATCTTCCACGATCACGGGGCTAAGGCCTTCCCACAGGCGCAGATTGTGGTTTGATACTTTTTTGGAGTTCATTGCTCCTCCTTGTTCGGGCATGTATGTTCAGGTGATACATACCTCTTTTTCCGCGCTGGCTTCTAAGTCAACTATTTTTTTCGTCGGGGGCAGACGGCCTGGCTGCCTGCCAGCCAGCCGGTCGAAAAGGCCATTTGGAGATTGAAGCCGCCGGTGGGCAGGTTGTAGTCCAGGATCTCACCGGCGAAATAGAGGCCGGGAACCAGTTTGGACTGCAGGTCGCGCGCCCTGACTTCGGCGAGGGGAATGCCTCCGCTGGTGGCCATGGCCGTGGCCAGCGGTTCCACTGTCTTGATTGTGAACTGCCAGCCGGAGAGTAATTCGCCCAATTGCCTGCGCCTGGTTTTATCCAGATCTCCTCCGCGCATGCCGGGTTCGCTGCCCGCAGCCATAAGCAGGCTCTGCAACAAGCGTTCGGGCAGGGCAAAGCGTTTCAGGGTGGAGAGCAAAGTCCGCTGGGGATAGAGTGCGAGCAGTTCTTTCAGGCGGTCCGGAGCGCGGGGCACCAGAACCAGGCTGATCCTGTCACCCGGGCTGAGGTGCCAGGCCTGGTCCAGGATCAGGGGACCGGAAAGGCCGTTGTGGGTCCAAAGCAGATCGCCCCGGGCGGGTTGCCGTCCCGAGGCCGTATGGAACACCGCTTCCGCCATACGCAGGGATACTCCCGCCAGATGGCGCAGGGCTCCGAAATTCTGGATCGAGACGGCAGCCAGGGCGGATCTGGGTGTGACCAAGCTGTGTCCCAAGGCTTGCGCCAGAGCGTAGGCGCTGCCGTCGCTCCCGGTTTGGGGCCAGGAACAGCCGCCGCCCGCCAGGATTAGCTGCTTGGCATGGAAGCTCTCATTGTTTTGGGTATGGAGGCGAAAACCAGCTGCCGCGGGTTCGACCCGGACCGCGCAGCGGCCGGCAAGGAGCGTGGCTTCCGCCTTGGAAGCCAGGCGCAGCAAGGTATCCAGCACATCTTCCGAGCGCAGCGAGACGGGAAAGATCTTGCCGTCTTCGCGGCTGAGACTGGGGCAGCCGGCATTCTCCAGTATCGCCACCAAGGCCTGGTTATCCAGGCTGTAAAA
This sequence comes from uncultured Candidatus Cloacimonadota bacterium, assembly GCA_964463825.1. GTDB lineage: Bacteria > Cloacimonadota > Cloacimonadia > Cloacimonadales > Cloacimonadaceae > Syntrophosphaera. Next base: position 23,471 of record CAYXEF010000023.1, read on the forward strand.
GGCCGGCTTGAGAAAGGGGGCATAGTTGCCACAGGCGCGCAGGAATTCCTCCCGGGGCAGGGCATTGGTGAAGTTGCATTGGCCGCCGCCGGAGAGCAGGAGTTTGGCGCCGGGGCGGGGATTGCGCTCCAAAAGCAGGGCCCGGCTTCCGGCCGCGATCGCCGACGCCAGTCCGGCAGGTCCGCCTCCGACAATGACGAGATCCGCCTGCCGCTCCATCCGGCCTCACTTCTTGAGCATGGCCCTGGTGAAGGTGGCCGGCGGAATGCTGATGTCGAACTGGATGCTGTCGATGTGATACTCGGTGCCGCGACCTTCCTTGAGTTCGTCCTTGAAGAGGATATGCCGCGGGTACCAGCGGCTGCCGATGCGCGCCACCTCGGAGTATTTGATCGACTTGAGCAATTTGCCGCTCTTGGCGTAGAGCAGTTCGTAGAGGATCACATAGCGCGCCTTGTCCACATAGATCTTGGCCGTGTGATAGGCAAGGCCGGTCTTTTTGGCCGTGAGCGCGAGGATCCAGCAATCGCGGCCGTCGTAGCTGGTTTCGCCGGAAACGCTGGCGGAGTAATCCTCGGCCAGTTTGGTTTCCTCCATGAAGTCCTCGTAGGAGAGGTCGCTGCCCATCACCGACTGCTTGAGCATGTTGCCGGAGATCTGGACGGTGCGGTCGGTCCCAGGATTGTAGATCCAGAGCTGGGAGCCGGTTTTGAGCATCTTGGTGCCCTTGTCGCGGGGCGGGGCGGTGTATTCGGTATAGAATTTCTCCGTGCCCTGGGCGTAGTTGATCGACTCCACTGTGCGGCTGGAGCGCTTGCCGTGGATAGTCATGCGGGTGACGCTTTTACTTGCCGGGGCAGTGAGATTGGCGTCGATGGCTTTGAGGATGGCGGCGGCATCAGGAGCTGCGGCGCTCAGGAGAAGAGGAACGAGCAGGAAAAAGGCAATAAGGCGTTTCATGTTTCCAATTCCTTAAATAGTTGCGAGGTCTGGCGCTTGAACACAGCGATGCCGGCCAAAGCGGCACCCATAACCGTGGACAGCACCCCGGGGATGAGGCTGATTAGGGCGTCCCCCGGCGAGAGTTCGGTATAGACGACGTCTTCGGTCATCAGTGTCGTGGTGCGGGCAAAAACAGATACATCGAGGCCGTGGACGCCGAAATACCAGCTGACCGCCACGCCGAGCAAAACGCCGATCAGGGATCCCGCCACGCCGATTGTCACCGCCTCCAGGACCAGAGTGCCATAAAGGTGGAGCTTGGATTCGCCCACAGCCAGGCGAACCCCGAATTCCCCATACCGGCGGATGCCGTTCATCAGCCCGGAATTCCAAAGCACGATGCCGAGGATGAGGACGAAGATCAGGCTCATCAATCCGAACACGCTGTCCATCATCAGGATCAGGGAGCCCAGGTCGTTCTGCTCTCCCATGGTCAGCATCAGAGGCGAGAATTCGTCCGCTTCGTCTGTGAAGCGGGAGTTGAAGCTGTCCCTGATGGCGGCGACTCTGGCATTGTCGTATTTGCCGTCAGCGAGGAAGGCGAGGACCTCGGAAGCCCCGTCGGGCATATCCAGCATAAGCCGGATATCCGAAATATCGGCGATGACGGCGCCCCGGTCCAGGGCTTCCATCCCGAAGCTGACCGTTCCGCTGATAGTGAATCCGGCCATGGCCAGCGAGCCGTAAACATCCGATCCGATCAGGGTCACAGGATCCCCCAACTGCAGTTTCAGGCGATGCAGGGCTCTGTCGCTGATCAGGATCTCACCCGGCCTGGAGGGTATCCTGCCGCTGACGAGCCCCTTTTCCAGGCCCATCCTGCGGCGTTCTGCGGCGGAACCGAAGAGGTCGACGGCAAATCCGGCGATCTCGCCTTGTTCGCGAGTTTCTCCTGCCGCATCGGGAACATCCAGCAAGGCGCCGAAATGGATGCGCTGGACCCATTCGAGCCCGGGATAAGCCTGTTTCCATGCCGCCATTTCAGCTTGGACATTGATGAATCCCAAGTCGTAGGGCTTCTGGCTGATCAGGTCCGCGTAGGCGCGGGTCACGACCTTGAGGTGACCGGTCTCGAAACCCGAGGTTTGGCGGATGAAACTACCCATGTAGCCACTCAGAAAGGCTTGGAAAAGCAGGAGAATGAGGACCCCCGTGCCTACGATCAGCAGAGGGAAAAGATAGCGGTGGCGGTCGCGGAATACTCCTTTGATCAGAAATCTAAGCATTCGATCCCCCTTTCAGCGCTTCAACCGTGTTCAGGACGGCGATCTTGCGTACGGCCAGCCAACTCACGACAGCCGTCAGGACCAGCATCAGCGTCAGGGTCGCCAGAATCAGGGGCAGGGGATAGACGAACTTTAAGGCGCGGTCGAAACCAATCACTCCGAAATCCACGCCCCCGGGCATGGCAAAGCCCTTGACGGCGAAATACCAGAAGAGGGGAAAGCCCAGGATCAGTGTCGCGAAAGTCGCGCCAACCATGTAGAGCGCACCTTCCAGGGTGAACATCCGCATGATCTGGCTTTTGGTCATGCCTAAGGCGACCAGCATGCCGATCTCCTTGCGGCGTTTGAAAATGGCCAGTGCTTGCGTGTCGAAAATGGCCAGCATCGCCAGAAAGATCATCAGCAGGAACAACACCGATTGCCCCACGGCTTTGGTCTTCACCATTTCGTTCAAATCGGCAAAGAACTCCTTTTCCGTAATCAGATCATACCGGGGCGCGGAGACCGACCGCAGGGAACTGCTCCGAAGCACCAGCAGGGTGGCCGCCTCATCCAACAGCTTTAGCTCGCGGAGGGCTTTCAGATCCATCCACACCGTGCCGTTGTCCAGTGTAGGTACCGGGCAATCCATCACCCCGGCCACCCGGAGGTCGACGGCGTTGAAGGCACCCGTGCTGTCCTTGACCCGGAGGGTGAAGATGTCGCCTGGTTGCAGTTTGGTGGTTTTGGCCATGTTCTCGCCGATCAGGGCGGGGGCAGGGCCGTCACCCTTGACAGACAGGACCGCGGAGGGCAGTTCCAGAACATTCTGGCCGGCGGGAATCCCCTTGACCATGGCACTGAACTGGCGCCCGCCGGGATAGATCACACCCGGTGCGAAAAGGATGGGCACGATGTCGCCGGATTCCACATACGGCATCACTTCCGCGGGGATGGGCGCGTAGCCTTTTTCCCAGGAAAAAGCATCGAAGGGATCATAATTCTCCGCGCGCAATATCCCCGAGGCAAACTCCCATTGCTTCTGCTCTGTTTTGGCCAATACCAGCCAGCTGAACCACATCGCCTCCATCCAGATCAGGCTGATCAGCACCGCGGCGATGATGAAGATGTTGATGAGGCTGCGCCAGCCGTTGCCGATGATGTTTCTAAGCGCCAGTTTGAGGCTCATCGGAGGCCACCCCGCCGTCGATCAGTTTGATCACGCGGCGCATATAGTTGATCACCTTCTGGTCGTGCGTGGCAAAGATGAAGGAGGTATTGATCCGGGCATTGATGTTCTTCATCGTGTCCAGGATGTGCAGCGAATTTTCGGTGTCCAGATTGGCAGTAGGCTCGTCCGCCAGGACCAGTAAGGGTTTCTTGACCATGGCCCGGGCGATCGCCACGCGTTGGCACTGACCGCCGGATAGTTGGGCCGGGCGGCTTTTGATCTTGTCCGTGAGGCCCACCCACTCCAAAGCCTGGAGCACGGCCTCGCGCCGCTCTGGGGGCGGCATTTTGAGCAGCAGCAGCGGAAACTCCACATTCTCGTACACGTTGTAGACCGGAAGCAGGTTGTAGGTCTGGAAAATGAAGCCCAGATGCCGGCTGCGCAACTTTGCGGATTCCTTCTGGCTGAGCCGGCTGACCGGACGGCCGAGGACCTCGACCTCGCCGGAAGAGGGCGTGTCCAGGGATCCGATCACATTGAGCAGCGTGGTCTTGCCGCTGCCGCTGGGGCCGACGATGCCGGCAAACTCGCCCCGGCCGAAGCTCAGATTGATGTCCTTCAGCGCGAAAAACTCACCTTCCCCGGTGGGATAGGCCTTGCTCATGCTGGTGATCTTGACGATGTTTTCTTGCATAGTTCCTTCACAGGTCATAGTTTAAAGTCAGGCGCAGCGAGGGCGTGCGGCTGAGGCGGGCAGGCAGGCCGGCGTCCAGCGAGATGGCCAGTTCCCAGCTGAGCAGATCGTAAACGCGGCGCCAGGCCAGCGTTCCCAGGCCCCGCCTGCCGTGGTAATCGTATGTGGCCAATAGTTGCAGGCCGTCCAGCAATCCCAGCGGATAGCTCAAAAGTAAAGCCGCCTGGCCGCGGGTGTCCGTATATTTTACCGGCTGGGAGCCGGATACCTGTAGATTCTGTTCGGTCAGGACATACAACCCGTTGCCCACGCCGAAGGTGTAATCCAGGCCCAGCGTGGCGTTCAGGCTCTGCCGGGGCAGTTCGGTTTCCTCCGCTGACGGAATTTCTTGATCCCGGAGTTCCAGCGCCGCCTCCAGCCAGGCGCCGAAAGCCAGATCCAGCCGGTGATCCCAGCCCAGCTTCCATTCTGTCGCCTGTGCTTCTGTGATTGGATTTTCCAGCCGACGCCAATGCGCCGAGAGGCCCGTATCGCCCAGCGGATTGAGGACTCCAAGCCTGCCCCCGGCTTCCCAAACCCCCTTCGGCGTGGGCAGCAGCTCCGCGCCCTTGGTCCCGCCGTTGCCGCGGATCAGCCACAGGCGCAGCTCCGGCTGGGGAAAGAAATGCGTCAGCGTGAGCGCAATCACCCCCTCCGTGTCCCGGAGCAGCGAGGCGGGAGCGATCCGGTCGAACCACTGCAAGGGCCTCAGGATCTGCGCCGGGCCCATGCGGATGTGTTGCAGGCCGGCTTTGAGTTCTGTCCGGCGCCAGGCCAGCGCGGCCCAGGCGCGGTAGAGCCTGAAATCCAGGCTTTGTTCCGAGTCCGCGCCGTCAAAGAGCAACCGGAGCTGGTTGTCCAGGCTCAGATCCGCGGAGAGCCGCCATTCCGGCCAGGGACGGTATTCGGCAAAGAGCTCCGGCTTCCAGGCCAGATCCAGTTCCGCGTCCGGAAGCGCTGCATCCGCGTAGGCCAGAGCCTGGGCGGAAAAACCGTTCCGGGTGTCCAGATCCAGCTCCGCGGCCCCCAGCGGCGTCATTGCGGGAAGCCACCACAGGATCAGGCATGTGAGCCATGCCGTTCTCATGGATGCAGACCCTCGCGCAGCCTGGCGATGCCGGCCAGCAGCTTGTGTTGGGCTTTGAGCAGCTGTTCCATGAATCTGGGCTCGCCGGCTTGCTCAATAGCCCGCCTGGCGGCCTCATAACCGAAGTCGTAAAACTCGCGCGCCTCTGCCATGTCGGTCAAGCCCTTGCTGGGGTCGTGGGCGTCGATATAGAGATCCGGCGGCTGGCGCAGCAGCTCCTGGACCGCCACGTAGCCCTGGTTCATGAGCACGGAGCGCACAAAGACCTGATGCGGCCAGAGACGGCGTGTACCCGCCGTCGGGCTGGGTTTGATGCGCTCCGCCTGCGCCGCCACGGGAGGCAGGACGTTGACCGCGATGGTGTAATTGCCCGGCAGCAGACCGGAGAAACTCAGCGGCAGCGGATGCTCCACCCCGCCGTCCACAAACAGGTATTCACCCCAGGGATGGGGCGGAAACACCAGCGGCAGCGAGGATGAGGCGCGCATGGCCCTGGCCAGCGGACCGCGGTCGATGAGCACGGTCTTGCTCTGCTGGAGGTCGAAAGCCACGGCTATAAAGGGCAAAGGCAGGTCCTCGATCAATGCCTCGCCGGCCCAGCTTTCAAAGAGCGAGAGCAGCCGGTGCCTGCCCAGAAGACCGTCCCGCAGGCTGATCGGCGCCCGGCGCGGCGTCCGGGCGAGGGAAAAGGGATGGAAAATGCGCTCGGATCTATGGTCCAGCGCCAGTTGCAGGATCTCCTGCGGCGTCTTGCCCAAAGCGTAGAGTCCGCCCACGATCGCGCCCATGGAGCTGCCCACGATGCCCGTGATCCTGTATGTTTCGGCCACGGCGGCCAGGACGCCGGTATGCGCCAGGCCGTAAGCCGCCCCGCCGCCCAGGACCAGTTTGACTTCTTTCTCCATTGCGTCAAACTACGCCGGTGCCTCCAGCTGTCAAC
>CAYXEF010000024.1:0-6987 GCA_964463825.1 uncultured Candidatus Cloacimonadota bacterium
TGGCGATATCAATTTGCCAAACTGGCCCTTATTTCAGCAGAAGCAGTTTTAGGGTCGCGGTCCGGTCGCCTGCGGTCAAACGGGCGAGATAGATCCCCGCCGCGAGTTGTTGGCCGGATACGGTCCGGCCATCCCAGACAAACTCGTGAGTTCCGATCTGCGGTGATTCTCCGGCACAAGGCGACAGTTCGAAAGCACGCAATTTCTGTCCGCGCAGGTTGAAGATCTCCAGCTGCAGCGGACCGGCTGAGGCCTGTTTGCATTGCAGCGTGGTTTGCGCGGAAAAGGGATTGGGCGAGGCGCTGAACTGGATTGGGGCCAATTGCGGAGCTTGGGGATCGTCGACCGGGGTACCCCAGCGTTCCAGATTGACGCTTCCGGTGAGCCGGACGGCGTTGCCGTGGCGGTGGGAATTGTCCACGAACATATACCAGTCGGTGGCTGCCGGGATGTCGAACACGGCGCTGCCGTTGGCTGCCGGGCCAACGATCAGGGGGGCGCTGCACCAGTTGTCGATCTGGTAAAAGAGCAGGTTGTCGGCGTCCGTGGCCATGATCCGCGCGTCCGCGGGGCTGACGACCGTCTGGTAATGTTTGGGCTGCACGCCCAAGTTATCGATGTCGTCCCAGAGGGCTTTGCCGGTGATGTCATAGGCGGCGGCGGAGAAGGCCGCGTTGAAGCGGAAATCCGTCACCGGATCGGGCGGCAGGGGAATGGGCTCGATGGCGGGCTGAGGCAGCGGCAACGCGATCTGGAACTGGTAATCGTAGACTTCGCCGGCCACGGATGAGGCGACCAGCTGCGCGTAGGTGCCCGGATTGGCGGGATAGAGCCCGAAGCTGGTTTCGGTCCGGGCGCGGTAGTCTCGGTTCTCGCCCACGGCGAAGCTCACCATGCCGTTGTTGTCCGTGTAGCGCTGGCAGTCGAAGCGCGGGGTGGTCTCAAAGATCGCCAACACCACTCTCGCTCCGTCCACCGGTTGCAGGTTGGCATCCACGACCTGGATGTTGATGGTGGCCAGACCCTCGGAATAGCGCTCTGTGACCGGGGTGAACAGCCCGTCGCAGCGCTCCTCGAAGACGCTGCCGAAGACTTTGCCCCAGCCGTTTTCGTAGACCAGGGGATTGTTCAGATAGCCGTTCACCGGCTCCCAGGAAACCCAGCCCTCTTCCCAAAACTCGTTCCAGGTATGGTCGGTGGAGATGGAACTGACATTGTTGCAGGGAATCAAGGCCAGGCGCGACACGGCGGCTGTGAGATCCGCGTATTCGCCGCAACGGCCGAAACGCTTGGCAAAGATACGCACGGGCTGGTGGGGCCGTTCGGCGTTGGAGGTGAAGCTCATGTTCTGGTTGATCCACCAGATGATGGCGCGGACGGCGTCTCCGGGCGATCCGTCGCGGTTGAAGACGCTCTGGCAGAGGGTGAGCGTGTCGGCCAGGACGGGATATCCGGTCTGTTCATAACCGTAGAGGTAGCTGCGCCAAAACTTGCCCACGGGCGGCGGGACGATGTTGTTGGAGTGGGTGGTGTTGTTTTCCACGATGCTGGGGTCGATGTAGGCGGCGATCTCGTCGGTGATTTTGGGCTGCACCAGATACCAGTAATAGATCTCGCGCGGGACAGTCAGCTGCTGCATTTGCCCGGAGGCGTCCTTTTTCCAATAGCGCGTGGTGGACCAATAATCCCCGCCCGCGGCGGCGGAACCGGTGTCGAGGATCTCCACATAGGGCAGCTCCGCGGCGATGGAATAGATCCATTGGGCATTTTCCTCAAACAGCTGGGGCAGCGCGAAAGAGGAATTGAGATATTCCGGCGAAGAGGTGGCGACGCAAAAAGCGATCTCGTCCACATAGGGATCCTGGGCATCGTTGACCAATCCGGCATAGAGCGCCTGCCGGGCTGGATTCAGCATGGCCAGCTTGGCGCGCAATTCCGCGCGGACCCAGCTGGGCGACCGCAAGACAGCGCTCACGCTGGCGGGCAGTATCTCACCCATGCTGCACATGGTCTCGCCGGACGCGTTCAGGGCATTGAACCGCACTCCCAATTGTTCGCCGGCGGGGAGCATGATCTCCAACGGCTCCTCAAAATCTGTGAGCCAGGTATCCCGGATGGATTGGGAATTGGCTGTTCCGGCGGCGGGGGGAAGGGCAATGGCACTCTGCGGCTGGACGACAGAGATATCATCCTCGAGTACGATCTCACGGCTGGTCAGGCCGCGGGGTTGGGCTGACAAGATCCAGATGGCGGCAAGGATCAAAGCTGTGAACAAGACTTTTTTCATGGCGATAACCTCTCAAGGGCCATTTATTACAATGTTCCTTCCTGTCAATAAAAAACCCCGGGGATTCCCCGGGGTCAGTAAAGATTTTGGCAACGGCTTAAAATCCGAACCAGGGTCCGACGCTGAAGGTCAAGCCCTGCATCGGGGTATTCGGTGAATTGTTGACCACGAAGTTGTCGTTGTTGAGGCCCTTGACGCGCCAGCCTTCCTTGGGCGCGTAACCGTAGAGGTAGCCGGCTTCGGCGCGGAAACCCAGCCAGGGCAGGACCATGAACAACAGTTCGGCGCGCGGCTGCACGGTGATGAACATGCGGTTGATGGTGGCGTGGTAGTTGTTGGTAGTAAATGCTGTTCCGGGCGCCGGCCAGTTGTATTGGGCATCGCCGTGGATGAGTTCCAGCTCGTGTCCGCCGCCGCCGACCATGAGGCCGAGGGAGCCGACGAAGTTTTGGGCCAGCGGAATACGCTTGTCCAAAGTCACTCCGCCGAAACTGGTGCTGTAACGCATCCAGCTGTGGAAGGCGGGATTGACGGGGTCGGCGATGGTGTAGCTATCCTCATTGGAGGCCACCAGACCGCCGATGAAGAAGCCTTTACCGACATGTCCCTTGCCGCCGAAGCCTTGCATCAGCATACCGTCGTCCTTGATGGCCTGGAATCCGAGTCCCGTGAGCAGTTCATTCACGTCCTCCACGTCCTGGGTGAACCAGTAGGGCATCCATGATCCGCCGCCATAGCCGTAGTTGCTGCCTTTTCTGGTCACGGAGACGGTCTTTGTAACTTCAGAACCCGCAGGCCTCGGCTGCATGGTCATCTGCAGATCCTGCGTCCTGCCTTCGCGCCAGATCTGCAGGGTGATGACGTCGCCGGGCTGCAGTTCGCCTCTGATGCGGTCAAACACTTCCTGATCGTAGACCTGCTCGTCGTTGATCTTGGTAATGATGTCGTTGGCTTGGAGGCCGATCTTCCAGGCGGGGGTATCCTCCACCACATCGGAGATCAATAAGCCCCAATCTTCCGGGTAACCCAATTCCTCGGCGACATCGCTGTCAATATCCTGGGTGAAGATGCCGAAGTATACATTGCTGGACACCGTTCCCTGAGGATTGAGCATGAATTTGTAGTTAACTTCCTGTTCTCGGGTGGTCTGCGCTGCCACGGCTGAGATGAACAGCGTCACGGCCAAAAAAGCCACAAGGTATCTTTTCATTGGAACCTCCAGGATCCAGTCTGTAATATTAAGACATATTAAACCGAAAACCGTTCACAGGCAAAAGTCAAATTCTACTCCCGGCACCGGCGTGCCCATAAATCTCATTGACAGGATAGTCCGCTGTTTCAATTATGGTTTGATAAGGCTATTATGATGAAAACGCGAGTTTTCGGGAGTAGATCATGAAACGACTCATTATCCTGGCCCTGCTTCTACAGGCGCTGCTTATGGGCTTGCAAGCCGCAAGCCGGATCGTCGCCCTGCCCTCCGCAGAGCTCATTAAACAATCTTCCCAAAAGCAGATTTATCCCGCCGTGAGGGAACTATCTGAATCCGGCTATGGGATCCTGCACTACAATTCCGCCTATGTCATTGCCGTGACGCCGCCAGATCAATCGACGCAAACAACCGGGGTAAAGACATTATCCGCCTATCCGCCGGCCCGGACGCTCTATCTGATCGGCCGGATCGAGGGCAGGCCGGATCCGGATTGGAACCGCGCAGGCCAGATGTTGCTGGATCTGGGCACTTCCGTATTGCTGCAGAGCGAGCTGGACGAGACCGGGCTGCGGGCGATGTTTGACAATCCCTTCACACTTCTGAGTTTGGAGCCGATGCGCTTTCCGGACACGGTGATGTCCCCCTCCGCCTCCGCTGCAGCCCGAACGGACATCGACACCATGCTGGCCTTGGTCAACACGACTTCCGTGCAGGGACTGATCCAAAGCCTGCAGGACTTCCAGACCCGCTACGCGTTTGCCGACAACCGCCTGCAAGTGGCACAATGGATCCAGCAGCAGTTTATCAGCTACGGCATCACGAACGCCACGCTGCAGTCCTTTTCCTGGCAAAATACCACCCAATACAACGTTGTGGCCACCATCCCCGGCACCGTCTATCCCGATCAATACATCGTCGTAGGCGGGCATCACGATTCGATCTCCGGCAACAGCGACCCCTTCACCTTGGCCCCCGGCGCGGACGACAACGCCAGCGGCAGTGTGGCGGCCCTGGAAATGGCGCGGGTGATGATGGCCAGCGGTTACCAGCCCAGGACCTCGATCCGCTTTGTAACCTTCGCCGCCGAGGAATTCGGTCTCTGGGGCTCCAAGCACTATGCCCAAAACGCGCTGGAGAACGCGCAAAACATCCGCCTGATGATGAATCACGACATGATCGCCAACCAGACCAGCCCCGGCGCCTGGCAGGTGCGTCTGATGCCTTACGATGGCTCTCTGGAACACAGCGCCTACGCCAGCCAGATCACCGAACAATACACCGACCTCGAAACCTATTACGGCAATTCGAACAGCGGAAGCAGCGACAGCCATCCCTTCTGGCAGCGCGGCTATCACGTGATCTATTTCTTCGAGAGCGATTTCTCGCCGGTCTACCACTCGGCCCAGGACCTGGTGGTCAACCTCAATCCGGCTTACTGCGCCGAAGTGATCAAGGCCTCCGTGGCCTGCGCCGCGACCTTTGCCGATATGCCGGCCGCCCCCTACGACCTGGAGATCCAGGACGCCGGCAACGGCTCCACGCTGATGGCCAGCTGGCAGGGCTACAACGATCCCAGCATCGACCATTACAACGTGTATTACAGCACCGTGATGGGCGATTGGGGCACTCCGGACTCCACCACGCAAACCTCTTTGGCGGTCGGCGGCCTCGTTCAGGGCCAGCTCTACTACTTTGCCGTCTCCGCCGTGGATACGTTCGGTAATGAAAGCTACATGATCTACTCCACAGGCATACCTCTCACAGTGCCGTTGGAGCCGCAAAACTTCTTCGATCAGCCCCAATTTCAGAGCATCGCACTCAATTGGGATGCCAACGGCGAACTTGATCTGGCCGGTTATCAACTCTTCCGCTCCCAGAGCGAGGGCGTGTTGGGAGACCAGATCGGCGGCGCCATCACCGGCAACAGCTACGTGGACACCGCTGTCGTGGGCTCTCCGGCTTACTACTACTACAGCCTCCGGGCCGTGGACAACGACGGTAATGTCAGCCCTTTCACCCAAGTGGTATTCAGCCGTCCCGTGACTCTGGACCAGGGAGTTTTGATCGTGGACGAGACGGAAAATATGAGCGGCACCAATCCCTTCCAGCCCACGGACGCCCAGGCCGACGATTTTTATGACAGCATCACTACAGGTGTGAGCACCACGCAACTGGATCTCAACTCCCTGGGCCGCGATCTTCACCTGGCTGATATCGGCATCTATTCCTCCATCCTCTGGCACGGCAACGACCAGGCCAGCATGGATTATCCCTATTTCGTGCAGGACGCTCTCATGCAATATATCCAGCTGGGCGGCAACATCCTGTTCAGCGTGTACGTGCCTTCCATGGCCTTCGATCTGAACTCCACCTATCCCCGGACCTTTGATCCCGCCTCCTTCATCAACGGAGTGATCGGTATCGGAGAGGCGGATTACACCGCCACCGCGAGGTTCAGATTCGCAATCCCGGTGCACGACCAATTCCCTCCCGTGAGTGTCGATCCGGACAAAACCAGCCCCAGCCTCAACGGCCATATCCTGCGCGTGGAAAGCATCGGGCCGAATCCTGACTGCGCCACCATCTACAACTACGGCTCGGATTACGAGTCCACAGCCCCGCAGGGTGTGATGAACAACATGCCCATCGGGGTCCTCAACCTCAATCAAAGCGGCAAGGTCTGCGTGGTCAGTTTCCCGCTCTACAACCTCTATCGGGACGACGCTCAGGATCTGGTGGAATACGTGATGTCCGAGTATTTCAACGAGACAATCACGGCTGTGGACGATCCTTTGGACACGCCGCCCGCCTTGCGGATCCTGGCCAACTACCCCAATCCCTTCGCAGGCCGGACCAGCTTCCGGGTGGAATCAATAAGCGGCGCCGCGCCCCTGCGCGTGGAGATCTACAACCTGCGCGGACAGCTGGTGCGCACGCTCTTCGCCGGCTCCAGCCCCAAATCCCGGCTCTTCGAATGGGACGGCCGCGACGGGCTCCAAAATCTTGTGGCCAATGGCGTCTATTTTGTCAAAGCCAGCCAGGGCGGAGCCGCTGTCACCCGCCGGATGCTGCTCTTGCACTGAGCCCGGATTTCAAACTGGCGGCAGAAATTCCGACCCGACTACCAGCTTGCGCCTGACTGGCCTGTCTCTCGCCAACTTCCCGCCGACTTCCCGCCAAACGGTCGTGAAGTCGGTGGGAAGTAGTCGGGAAGTGGACAAGCCAGGCACCGGGGCGAAATGACTTTTAATCCCAAGCAAACAGGCGGGATCGCTCCCGCCTGTCGCTGTTTATAGAGGGATTTGATTTAACTGCCGAGGGTGGCGACCATCACGGCCTTAATCGTGTGCATGCGGTTTTCCGCCTCGTCAAAGACCACCGAATTGGGTGATTCGAAGACCTCGTCGGTGACTTCCATGGCAGTGAGCTGGAATTTCTCGAAGATCTGCTTGCCGATGAAGGTCTTGAGATCGTGGAAGGAAGGCAG
>CAYXEF010000024.1:7087-28558 GCA_964463825.1 uncultured Candidatus Cloacimonadota bacterium
TCCATACCGGTCTTGGCGGCGCCGATCATCAGGGCGTTGGCGACATTGTTGCGCCCGTCGCCGGCATAAACGAAGACCATCTCGTGCAGGGGCTTGTGCAGATGCTCCATGGCGGTGAGGAAATCAGCCAGCACTTGGGTGGGGTGATCCTGGTCGGTAAGGCCGTTCCAGACCGGCACGCCGGCGTATCGCGCCAATTCTTCCACAATCTCCTGCCCGTAGCCGCGGTATTCGATGCCGTCGTACATGCGACCCAGGACTCGGGCGGTGTCGGCGATGGATTCCTTTTTGCCCATCTGGCTGCCGGTGGGGCCGAGATAGGTGACATGCGCTCCCTGGTCGAGGGCGGCGACTTCAAAGGCGCAGCGTGTGCGGGTGCTGTCTTTTTCAAAGATCAGGGCGATGTTTTTGCCCTTGAGGCGCTGCTGCTCGGTGCCGGCGTATTTGGCCTTCTTGAGGTCCAGCGAAAGGTCGAGCAGAAACTGGATCTCTTTGGTGCTGAAGTCCATCAGCGTGAGAAAATGGCGGTTTCTGAGGTTGAACGACATGAAGTCTCCTTGTGTGTTGTATTGTGATTCTGGAAACCAAGTTTTCAAGGGCGGGATTGGTGGCAAGGATTTTCCTTGTCCGAATGCGGCGCCTGCAAAAAAGTGTCCCCCAAAGCAAATTCCGGTGATTAGCTTGCAGGAACAGGCGGCGTCCAAAGTATTAATTGGCAGAGGCCAAGACGCGGCCCATGAATCTGGCCGGTCGCCTAAGGACATATTATGAAACGCTTTCTCCTGCCCTTGATGCTGTTGCCGCTGGCCCTGCTGGCGCAGCAATACACTCTTGACGATCTGATCGGGCACGGTCTGCAGCACAGCTGGAACATGCAGAAATCCGAGCTGAGTTATTCCAGCAGCGCTTCCAGCCTCACTTCCGCCAAATGGAACCTGTTGCCGGAAGCGGCCCTGAGTCTGGGCATCGCCAATGATTTTACGGATCCCGTACCGGCCGGCAGCTCGCATCTGAGCAGCAGCGCCGGCTTCTCGCTCAATAAGACGATCAGCCTCAACGATCCCGCCTGGTTCAACTACAAATATGCCAGCCTGGATGAACAAAAAGCGCGGCTGGTCCTGCGCAACAGCGCCAGCAACTATGCCTACAGCGTGTTTTCCGCCTACCTCGGGATCCTGAGCTCGCAGAAACAACTGGCCTCCCTGGTTAAAAACCTGGATATCCAGACCCGCGTCTGGGAACAGAGCAAGGTGCTGAACCAACTGGGCAAAAACACCTCCTTCGACGTCAAGCAGAGCGAGATCGCGGTTATGAACTCACGCATTTCCATCATCCAACTGGAGAACTCCATCGCCACCCAGCGCAGGGATATGTTCGGTCTGGTGCAGCTGGAGGACGCCGGATACGAACTGGCCGACCTGTCGCCGGATCCTAACTTCGAAACACCCAAGCTGGACAATCCCGCATCCCTGGAAATGCAATTGCTGGAAGCGGACATCAAACGCGGCGAACTGGCCCTCAGACAAAACCGTCTGGACTACTGGCCCCGCCTGAGCCTGGCCTACAACTTCAACCGCAGCGTGAGCGGCGAGGACTTCAATTTCGACCGTTACAATACCTCGCACACGGTCTCCCTCAACCTCAGTTATTCACTGTGGAATCACTTTAAACAGAGCCAGACGGTGAAACGTTCCGACCTCGTCCTGCGCCTGGCGGAACTGGAACTGCAGGACCGGCAGGACGAACTGAACCGCCAGTATTCCAGCCTGGATCAGGAATTGCAGTATCTGTTGCGCCTGGACGAACTCTACCAGGAAAAGCTGGATCAGGCCACGAACCAGATCCGCATCGCCGAAGAACGCTACCGCCTGGGCCTGATCGACCTACTGGAACTGGATAAGACGCGCATCGACTACATCGAATCCGACATCGCTTACAACAACAACCGCTATCAGATCCTGGCCAAACAGGAGGCGCTCCACAAACTGCTTTCGCAAAAGATCCTGGGCAAATGGTAAAGGAAGCCCCCGGCATGAAAAAATACCTCAAATACGTTATCCTGGCCGCCTTGGTGATCGTGGCACTGGTGGCCTACACGCAGATCCGGAAACAGAAAAACCGCCCGGAATGGCGCACGGAAAACCCCTCCCGCGGCGTGGTCCGCGAAGTGGTTACCGCCACCGGCTCACTCAATCCCTATGTCCTGGTCGAAGTCGGCACCGAAGTTTCCGGCGAGATCGCCAAGCTCTACAAGGATTTCAACGACCGGGTCCGCAAAGGGGAACTATTGGCCAAGTTGGACACCGAACTCCTGACGACCAGCCTGGAATCGGCCCGGGCGGATGTAAACAAGGCCACGATCTCGCGTGATGAAGCCAAACTGGAATACGATATCCGCAAGGAACTGTTCGATAAAAATATGTCCTCCGAATACGAGATGAAGAAAGCGGAATACGCCTACAAGCAAGCCCAACAGAGCCTCGCCAACGCCCAATTGAAACTGCAGACGGCCCAAAAGAACCTGCAGAACGCCTCCATCACCTCCCCCATCGACGGCGTGATCGTGGCGCGCAACGTGAACGAAGGCCAGACCGTGGCCGCCAGCTTCAGCGCCCCCACCCTCTTCACCATCGCCAACAACCTCGACCAGATGCAGATCACGGCCAACGTGGACGAGGCCGATATCGGCAAGATCAAGGTCGGCCTGCCGGTGGAATTCACCGTCGACGCCTACGCCGGAGAACAATTCGCCGGCTCCGTCCAGCAGATCCGCCTTAATCCCACCACGGAGCAAAACGTCGTCAGCTACAGCGTGATCATCGACGCCGCCAACCCCCGCCAGAAACTGCTGCCCGGCATGACCACCAACGTCACCATCATCGTCCAGTCCAAAGAAAACGTGCTGCGCATTCCGGAGACGGCCACCCGCTTTGCTCCCAGCAAGGAAATATGGGAATCCTTCGGCCTCAAATGGGAGGACGATCTGATCGCCAACGCCCGCAAAGCGGCCATGGAAGAGGCGATGAACAAAGCCAAATCCCTGGCGGTAAAATCCAGTCAGGAGCCGGAACAGAATTCCGCGGCTGCCTCAGACAGTCAGCGCAAGGCCCGGACCGCTCCCCCAGCCGGCAGCGGCCGGCAGCGCCCCTTCCCCGGCGCAGGGCCTGGAACGCGTCCCCCGCAATTTGGCGGCGGCGCCATGCCCAACGGAGCTGGCAATGGCCGGTCCGGCATGGCCATGATCTGGGTATTGAAGGACAAGAACCCGCAACTGATCATGGTCCGTACCGGCGTATCCGACGGTTCAGCGGTCGAGGTGTTGAGTGAATTGGATCCCGGCATCCAGATCATCACCGGCGTCAATTACAAGGATGCCGCGCAGGCCAAGAAAAACAGCGCGATCGGCGGCCCCGGCATGGGGCCACGTTTCTGATATGATGTCTGACAGCCTCATCCGCACGCGGGAGCTGACCAAAACCTATCAGATGGGCGATGTCCATGTGCACGCCTTGCGCGGGATCGATTTGGAGATCCAGGCAGGGGAATTTGTCGCCATCATGGGCGCCAGCGGTTCCGGCAAGACCACTTTCATGAATCTCCTAGGCTGTCTGGATAAACCGAGCTCCGGCAGCTACAGCCTGGACGGCATCGACGTCCACGAGATGGATGAAGCGGACATCACCCGCGTGCGTAATCAGAAGATCGGATATGTGTTTCAGTCTTTTTATCTGCTACCGCGCACCACGGCGCTGGAAAACGTGGAACTGCCACTGCTCTATTGCCGCAAGCTTCATCACCGGCAGCGCCACCAGAAAGCCCTGCAGGCGCTGGCCACAGTAGGCCTTTCGGATCGGGCCCGCCATTTTCCCAACCAACTTTCCGGAGGACAGCAGCAACGCGTGGCTATCGCCCGCGCCATCGTCAACGATCCGGTCTTCCTGTTGGCTGACGAACCCACCGGCAATCTGGACACCCATACCAGCGTCGAAGTGATGGCTTTCTTTCAGCAGCTGCATTCCGAAGGCAAGACCATTATTCTGGTCACCCACGAATTTGATATCTCGCATTACGCCAGACGCATCATCACATTCCGCGACGGAAAGGTGATCTCGGACATGCCGAATCCCAGCCCCCGCAATGCCGGGGAGGATCTCAAACTGCTGCCGCGCCTGGATGCCGACGAGGAGGATTGATGTCGGTTTTGGGAATCATCCGCATCGCCCTCAAATCCTTGACCCGCAATAAAACTCGGACCTTTCTCACCATGCTGGGCATCATCATTGGCGTCGCGGCCGTCATCACCATGATCGCCATCGGCCAGGGCGCCAAGCAGGTCGTCGACGACCAGATCAGCAGCATGGGCACCAACGTCATCATGGTCATGTCCAATTTCACCAATACCCAAAGCACCGCGCGCCAATCGGCAGGAACAGGCAACACTTTGGAGGAGAGCGATGTGGATGCCATCCGCCAACAGGTGAATGGAATCCTCTATGTCTCGCCCGTCTACAACACTTTCGGACAGATCAAGTATGGCAGCAACAACTGGCGCGGACGGGTCATGGGCGTGGATGTCGACTTCTTTCAGATCAGGGACATGCGGGTCGATGAAGGCGAGTTTTTCTACAGCTCGGAAGTGGAGAATGGAGCCAAGGTCTGCGTGATCGGCAAGACCGTCGCGGACAACCTGTTCGCCGGAGTCGATCCCGTGGGCAAGGTGGTCCGCATCCGCAACATCCCCTTCGAAGTCAAAGGCGTCCTCAAAGCCAAGGGACAAAGCTCCATGGGCAACGACCAGGACGATGTCGTGATCGCTCCCTACACCACCACCGCCACCCGCTTGATGGGGCATCGCTGGCGCTTTCTGACCATCGTTGTTTCCGCCGAATCCAAAGACCGCATCCCCATGGTGCAGGAGGATATCTCCAATCTGCTGCAAAACAGACACCGCGGTACGACCAGCGAGGATTTCTCAGTTAACTCGCAAACCGATGTGGCCGAAGCTGCAAGTACCGTGTCCAACACCATGACCATCCTTTTGGCCAGTATCGCCGGCATCTCTCTATTGGTGGGGGGTATCGGCATCATGAACATCATGCTGGTCTCGGTCACCGAACGTATCAAGGAAATCGGCATCCGCATGGCCGTGGGCGCGGGAAAACGTGACGTACTCCTGCAATTCATCATCGAAGCCATCACCATCAGCATTTTGGGAGGCCTGATCGGCATCCTGCTGGGCACCGCCGCTGCCGAGATCCTGGGAAAAACCATGGATTGGAGCGTGCATGTCACGCCCTGGTCCGTCTTTCTGGCGGTGGGTTTTTCCTGCGCGATCGGGGTCTTTTTCGGCTGGTATCCGGCCCGCAAGGCCGCCAATCTGAACCTGATCGACGCCCTCCGCTACGAATGATCCACCCAGGCCAGTGATGCATGTCTCTGGCTCGTCTGTCCTGTTCCCATGCTGTGCCTCTCCTGAGTTGTCTCTGTCAATCAGGTGAAAGACAGCGGGGGCATAGCAAGAAGGCTGCTACGTCGTGCCAAGGCTCCGGGCGCTCTTCTCAAATATCCCACTAATACTGGCATATCAGGTCTTGGAGTCCGATACAAGCGCCGGTCTCTGGCTGGGTGGGCATGATTGACGGGAGAGTCTGGGCGAAGGACTTGATTGCGGAGAAAAAAAGGATCCAGGATAACATCACCAACATATCAAACATATAATTCCACACCTATTTGAATCATGCGAAAATCGTGAATTCCCGGTTTCACATGGATTGTTTTTGTTTGCGAAAATAACCCCGTGATTGTCCAGCAGCATGCATTTGAGGCACTTATTGGTATGAGGTGAATTCCCATGTTGTCGTAAATCCCCAAAAAAAGTCTTGACAAAAATCTTACTTCTCTGCTATATGCATACTTAGATATAAAAGCTCTAACTGGAGATTAGTATGAGTACAATCAAGTTGCTGTGGCTTAGTGTATTATTGATACCCTTGGTTTCAATGATCTATGCTCAAACACCGGAATGGAACTGGGCTATGAAGGCTGGGGGACAGTATGCTGAGGAGGCTGCGGCGATAGCCACCGACTCCGAAGGCAACACCTATATTACGGGCAGCTATGTAAGTACTACAACTATCGGATCATTTACACTTCCCAACAGAAGCACCACCTTCGGAACCTATGATGTCTTCGTGGCCAAACTGGATCCCAGCGGCACTGTTCTCTGGGCAGCCAGAGCCGGGGGAACGAACTCAGAATATGGTACCGGCGTTGACGTAGATCCCCTTGGAAACGTATACGTGACGGGGGTTTACAATTCATCCACGATATATTTCGGCAGCACCAATACACTGTACTTGCTGAGAAACGGCACCAGCAATGATGTCTTTGTCGCCAAACTCGACTCGGCCGGAACATGGCTCTGGGCCAAGAGAGCAGGCTACAGAAACTCTGATATCGGTAATGGTATTGTTGTGGATTCGGAATCCAACGCCTATATCTGCGGGACCTTCCAGGGCGGAGCAGTGTTCCCGCCTCTGCCAGGAGGCATCACCGGGTTGCAGTACAACGATGTTTTCGTGGCCAAAATGAATGCAGCGGGCGATTTCATCTGGGCAAAGAAGGCAATCGGTCTCAACAACGAATCTGCCCAAAGGATAGCACTTGATACCAACAATAATGTCTATATCTGCGGCTCCTTTGCATCGGACAATATCATTTTTGGCGAGGTGGACGCCAACAACAATCCCGTACCGGGCAGCATTGTCCTGGCAAATTCCGAAACCAACAGTTCATTCGAGATGTTTGTGGCCAAGCTCGATACCAATGGAACTTGGCTGTGGGCAAGAAAAGGAGAGGGTTCTGGTAATGAGTTTGCCTATGATATCGCTGTTGACGCCAACAATAATATCTATGCCACGGGTACGATGCAGAATGATACAGATTTTGATGGTATCGGCCTAATCCCTGCCTACGGTGGATTTGATGCGTTCGTCGTTAAATACGACGTTGATGGCAACGGAATCTGGGGCAAATGCGCGGGCGGCAGCAACTATGATGTGGGCTGGGGAATCTCTACCGACGCATTCAATGTATACCTGACCGGTGAGTTTAAAGGATCTGCGACTTTCGGCTCATATACCTTAAGCAGCAGCCCATCATCGGCTTCGGATGCCTTCATCGTCGGCATGGATGCACAAAATGGCGGCATTTTCTTCGCTCAGAAAGTTGGTAGTACATACAACGACATCGGCACCAGCGTGGTGGCTGGTCAAAATGGCTCAGTGTACTGGAATGGCAACTTTATCGGGACGGTAACATTTGCCAGCGGAATGAGTATAACCAGCACCGGGACCAGCAATAAGGACCTGTATGTTGCCAAACAGACCTATCCCCAACAAATCCCCATGATTGAGCAGGTCACGATCGATGAGAATAACTTCACTTCATTGTACTCCAACCAGCTTAGCCAGATTTACTGGAACGCGTCCGGCTTGTCACAAGTTTTTCTCGATTACAGCACCGATGCCGGTGGCACTTGGCTGCCCATCACCCCAGATGCGGTGCCAGCTGCCCAGGGTGTTTACGATTGGCGTGTGCCCCAACTGACCTGTGACGAATCCAAAGTAAGAGTCAGAAATGCCGATGCATCGGTAAGCGCAATTTCCGGATCCTTTTCGATATACCAGCCCTTCCAGCTCAATACAATGACCGGTGGAGAAACCTACCTCAATTCAGAGACAGCCTCCATCAAATGGAGTGTCAAGAACCTGTCCTTGACACCACAAGTCTATTTGTATTATTCAATTGACGGACAGAATTGGAGCTTGATTGAAAACAATCCTGTGGCTGCAAGTTTGGGATCTGAGCCTTACGGTTATCAATGGAACCTGCCAGATATAAACTGCAATACGGTAAAAGTCCGAATCACAGATGTCGGCAATGATGACTACTATGCTGTTTCCAACTACGATTTCTCCATCATTCAGGCTATAGCCCTGCAGACATTTGTCGGCGGTATATCGTATCTTGCGACATCAGTACAGGATATCCTGTGGACGGCAGGTGATGATGAAGTAAACGGAGTTTCCCTCGAATACAGCATCGATGGCGGCAATAACTGGTCGGTCATTGCTGAAGATCTAAACCCAAGTCTGGAGTCCTACGCTTGGGTCTTACCAGATATTTCCACCAGCACTGCCCGGGTACAGATCAAGGATTCTGTAACCGATGCTGTATATGCCGGATCAAATCGGAACTTTGCAATTGTCCACCCTCCGGCTGCCCCGCAACAGATAAGCCTGGAAACTCAGGCCTCGGGTCCGAACGACATCCTGATCAGCTGGTCTGCAGTAAATCAAGACATCTACAATAATCCGATGATTGCCAGCGGATACAAGATCTATTTCAGCACCGAGCCCTCTGAGAATCTCGCGGATTACTTGCTACTGGCAACTGTCCGCAACGGAACCAGCTACACACATTACGGAGCTCTGCAGTTGTTTGACCAGTTGTTCTACAAAGTGGTAGCAGTTAAAGACTGACATGGTTGCGCTGCTACTGCAGTAGTTTTTGATGCAATAGACAGGTGCATTCACCTAAAGAGTAAATATATGCCCCTGATTTGGTGAAACAGAATCAGGGGCTTGTTCTTATCTGACTCTCTTGTTTTTTAATGGCAAATCGCTTGATTACTCCTGCTGACGAATTATAAAAAAAACCTTGACTTAGATGTGGTTTTGATTTTCTGGGGTAGAAAAAACAATACTACGCAGGAGAGGATGAGTGAATCTAAGAACTGTTCTGACGTGCATGATATTTTGTGCTATTGTGAACGTTGGGATGGCACAGACAATTGATTGGTCTTGGGCGGAGCAAGCTGGCGGAGCCAATATCGAAGAACTGGGTTCCTTCGCAGTCGATGCAGCTGGCAATAGCTACATCACCGGCTATTATCAGGGCTCTACTGCTTTTGGCCCCTATACACTTGCGAACAGGGGCATTTACGATGTCTTCGTGGCTAAAGTGGATGTCAGTGGCAACATTGTCTGGGCTTCCAGAGCTGGCGGCACCAACACAGAGATCGGAACCGGCATTGCGGTGGACTCAGCCGGCAATGTTTACGTGACAGGGGTGTTCAACTCATCCACCATATACTTTGGAAATACCAACAATCTGTATCTGACCCGAACCTTTACCAGCAATGACGTGTTCATTGCGAAACTGAATTCCAGCGGCAGTTGGCAATGGGCCAAAAAAGCCGGAGGCAATTTCTCAGACATTGGCAACGGCATCACCCTAGATAGCGACTCAAACATCTATATCTGCGGCACGTATCAGAATAATGCCACATTCCAACCTCTGCCGATAGTAACTGGGGCGGGATACAATGACATCTTCGTGGCAAAAATGAACCCACTGGGAGACTTTGAGTGGGTGGCCAAAGCCGGCGGCGCGAACAACGACTCAGCGCAAAAAGTCGTAGTTGCCAATGACGGCAGCCTCTATGTCTGCGGTTCGTATGCCTCAACCAGCCTTACCTTCGGCACATCCGGCACACCGGGCGCGATTGTCCTGACCAATTCTGAGACGAACAACTCTTTCGAGGCCTATGTCGCCAAACTCGATTCCAGCGGTAATTGGATATGGGCGCGCAGCACGGTGGGCAGTGCTTCTGAGTTTGCTTATGACCTCGCCGTCGATGCCGGAAATAACGCATATTTTACCGGAACCTTGCAATCTGCCACCAACTTCGGCACTATCGAGTCATCAGCCCTGGGCGGTTTTGATGCCTACGTTGCCAAAGTGGATTCAGAGGGGAATTGGCTCTGGGCAGAAATCTGTGGGGGCAATTCCTATGATGCGGCTTGGGGCATCTCTGTGGACGGTTGGTCAAATATCTGGTTGACTGGCGAGTTCAAGGGCACAGCCAGTTTTGGCGATATCACACTTGTAAATGGTTATTCCAATACATCAGACAGCTTTTTGGCCAGAATGCACGCCGTGACCGGAGAGTGGCTGGAAGCGCACAAGATCGGCGGTGCTAGCAACGACATCGGTAAATCGGTGGCCTTGGGGCCAGATGCCAGTGTCTACTGGGGAGGGAACTTCAGCGGCAGTGTCGCCTTTGGCAACACAAATCTTAACAGCTCTGCCGGCAGTCAGGACATTTACGTTGCCAAACAAAGCACCAAACCCCTGGCTCTGCTTGCTCCCAATGGCGGCGAGGCGTGGATGGCCAACAGCCAGCACGAGATAAGTTGGTCCTCCGCCAATATCTCCAGCGTGAAGTTGGATTACAGCACCGATGGAGGAGCCAGCTGGCAAGCTGTTTCCAGCAGCGCCATCACCGCGAGCCTCGGTTCTTTCATTTGGAATGTGCCAAATATCAATACCAATCAAGCTTTGGTCAAGGTATGGGTGGTAAATGACCCTGAGATCTTCGATGTTTCAGATGCACCGTTCTCGATCACAGCCTCGCTGATTCCCCCCAATGCGGATTTCACTGCTGATCAGACCTCCGGACTGGGACCGCTGCAAGTCATGTTCACCGACAGCTCCGCCACAGGATCAGGTACCATCAGCTCCTGGCAATGGGATTTCGGTGATGAGGCAGCCTCCACCGAACAACATCCGCAGCACATCTATCAAAACGCTGGAACATACACCGTGAGCCTGACTGTGACCAATAGCTTCTCGCTCACGGACACGGAAATAAAAACGAACTACATCACCATCACCTCCGGCGAGCCTGAGTTAGATTTACTGGGCGACGACGAGCTTGAGTTCGGCGAGATCAATCAAGGCGAGCAATCAGAATATCAGAATTTGGCCATCAGAAACTCAGGCAATGCTCCACTCGCTATCACAGCCCTGCATTTCACGGGCAGTCCCATGAGTTTTTATTACTTAGTACCGATGCAGGATATCATTGTGGCGCCTGGAGACACCACTCAGATTCAAGTCTATTTCGCCCCCCAGACCGTGGGAGCGCTGAGCGACACTCTCTTCATCGTCAATAATTCCATCAATTGCCCCGTCTTGCAAATCGCGCTCAGCGGCATCGGCAGTTATGTTCCCGAGCCTCCGCAGGCGGGTTTTCTGGTCGATATCACTTCCGGCTTGACGCCGCTCTCCATTCAGTTCACCAATTCCTCTAGTTCCGGCAGTGGCGCGATCACATCCTGGATGTGGGATTTCGGCGATGGAAACTGCGCCAGCCTCCAGAATCCAACACACACTTTCAACGCCCCGGGCTCCTATAATGTAAGCCTGCAAGTGACCGACTCCAACAATCTCACCTCCACACTGACGATTCTGAACTGCATCACGGCATCGAATCCCCTGATGCAATTAGATCTGATCATTGGCGATTATCATATCGACTGCGGAGAAGTATACATCGGCGATACCTCAGATTTTAACACCGTGATGATCCAGAACACCGGCAATACTGACCTATCCATCTCGGAGATTTATTTCACAGGGGAAAACCAAGGATTTCAGTGCTTTCTCTCTGATGACGACTTCCTGCTCAGCCCTGGAGAGATAAACGCCCTGTATGTAAGCTTCGGTCCACTTTACCAAGGCAACGCTGAGGACGCGCTCCATATTATCAACGATTCTCAGAACCAGCCGGAACTAAGCATCCAGCTTTACGGCACAGGATTGCTGGCCCCGCCCTGCAACCCGGAAAACCTGATTCTGTACCCGGAGCAGAACAATGTTCATATCTTCTGGGATCCCGTGACTGAAGATACTGCCGGAAATGCCATAGTGGTGGATTACTACGCAGTCTTTACCAGTCCGGACAACCATATATACGGTCTCTGCGGAATAACGCCGGGTTCGAATTTCACGCAGTTCCAGGTTGCGGAAGAAAGTTCCCAAATGTTTTACTATGTCAAAGCCGTAGATCTGTATTATGATGCGCCTTTGAACGGTCTGCAAAGACAGCAAACGGACGACTTCCTCGCGCATAACCTGCTGCCTGGCATGTCGCAGACCGAGGTCAGCCAGGTCATGAGCCGGGCGCGTTCATTCCTGCTGCTGGGCAGAGATTCGATGCAGTAGGCTGGACCCGGTCACAGAGCCATCACCTGTTGATTCGCCGTCGGGCGGGTCTTTTTTTTTACCCGACTCCGGCTGGCCTGATTCAGCAAGTTGTTGCGGGGGATCAACCTGCCCGAACCCGGCGTCTGATAAATCCTCCTCTTTTCAAGCGGAACTTTCGGGCTTCAGGTGTCCGGTCCCTGTCCTGCCTGCTTCTGGCCGACTTCCGGTAGACTTCCCGCCAAACAGACAGGAACTCGGCCTGAGGCATAGGAGAGGCATAGGAGACAGGCGCAAGCTGGGAGCGGGTGACGATTTTGCAGGGCCATCTTACTTGCTGCTGGTAAAAAAAACTGAATCCACCAACGAGACTCGCGAAGCCAAACACCGGCCAGCCCCAGAGAGACGCCCGGTTCTTGTAGTTGCTAAGGCGCGATCAATCGACTCCGATTACCTCGCGTAGAAAGCTGATTTTGACCTCGGCCAGTTGACGCGCCCGGGCAGAGCCTTGCTCCAGGATGTCCAGGATGTCCCGTGGACGGGAGATCAGATCCTGATAGCGTTCGCGCAGGGGGGTGAGTTCGCGGTTCATGGTCAGGAATAGTTCCTGCTTGGCCTCGCCCCAGCCCATGCCCCCTTGCAGGTAACGGGCTCGCAGTTCCTCCACCTGTTGCGGCGCGGCGAAACTGCGGTAGAGGGAGAAGATGGTGCAGGTTTCCGGATCCTTGGGCTCCTCCACGGCCTGGGAATTGGTGACGATGCGCATGACCAGTTTGCGCAGTTCTTTTTCGGAGGCGAACATGGGTATAGTATTGCCGTAACTTTTGGACATCTTGCGGCCATCGAGGCCGACCAGGGTCTTGCTGTGCTCGGTGGCGATCGGTAGCGGCAGCCGGAAACATTCCTGTCCATAGGTGAAATTCACGGTCTGGGCGATATCCACGGCCATCTCCACATGTTGGAACTGATCATTGCCCACGGGCACGAGATCAGTGTCGAAGAGCAGAATATCGGCCGCCATGAGCACGGGATAGGTGAAGAGGCCCATGTTCACTCCGTCGTCGGGATCGCGTCCGCTTTCGGCGTTGGCCTGCAGGATGGCCTTGTAGGCGTGGGCGCGGTTCATCAGGCCTTTGGGCGTGAAAGCCAGAAGCAGGGTGAGCAGTTCGAAGGTCTGCGGCACCAGCGACTGTTTGTAAAAGAGCACGCGCTCCGGATCCAGCCCCGCAGCCAGCCAGGCGGCGGCGATTTCCAGCGTCATGCGCCTGATCTCGTCCGGATCCTTGCAGGAGTTGAGGGCGTGGTAATCCGCGATGAAATAACGGGCTTCACAGGTTTGGGACAGTTCCAGGGCGGGTTTGATCGCGCCGAGGTAATTCCCAATGTGGGGAATGCCTGTGGGCTTGATTCCGGTTAAGGCTACTTTCATAAATTCTCCCTTAGCTGGGGATCGCTTCCGTGAACAGATCCAGGTCTATGACATCCCGGACCACGGCCTGACAGATTTGTCCCGCGCTGAGCCGCGAGCCGGACACATAGGTTAATCCATCGATTTCCGGAGCTTGGAACCAAGCCCGGCCGATCCAGTTATCTTTCCCCTCTTCGTCATTCAGTTCCTCGACCAAGACCTGGACGGTTTGCCCCACAAAGCTTTCCAGCAACGATGAGGCAAGTTCACGATGGCTGAGCAGGATCCTGTCGCTGCGGTTAGTGGCGGTTCTTAACGACACCTGATCCGCCAGGCCGAAAGCTGGAGTTCCTTCCTCGCGGGAATAGGGGAAAACGCCCAGATGCAGGAAGGGAAAGCGCTGCAGGAAGTCGCGCAGGGCCAGGGCTTCTGATCTCGTCTCGCCGGGAAAGCCAGCAATCACCGTCGTGCGCAGGACAGCATCCGGCAATTCGCCGATGATGGTGGAAAAGAGTTCCTCCAAGTCCTGCCGGCCCTTGCGGCGGTTCATGGCGCGCAGGATGCGGTCCTCGCTGTGCTGGATGGGGATCTCGAAATAGGGCAACAACTTGGGTAGACGCTTCCATAGTCCCAGCCAATCGGGATTAAAGTGGTCTGGATGCAGATAGAGCACGCGCAGCCATTGAAACTGAGGCAATTCGTGCAAGCGCTCCAGAAGTTCGGGCAGGGCTTGCCGGCCATAGAGGTCGACGCCGTAATTGGCTGTGTCCTGTGCGATTACAGTTAATTCCAGCGGGAGACCCGCAGGAGCCGAGGCCAGAGATTCCGCTTCCCCGACCAGATCCTCCATGGGAACGCTGCGCAGGGGACCGCGGATGGAGGGAATGGCGCAATAGGAGCAATGATTGTCGCAGCCGTCGGAAACGCGCAGATACCTGTGAAAGCCGCTATGGACGGGCTGGCGGGGGTAAACCCGCGATGGAGCCAGTCCCAGCCTGCGTTCCAGGCCCGAAAAATCCTTGAGCCCAAGCCAGGCGTCCACTTCCGGATACCACTTCTGGAATTGCTCTCCAGCGCGTCGTATGACACAGCCGGTGACGATCAGTTCCCGCTTTGCGCCATCGTTTTTGATCTCCACCAATTCGTCCAACACCTGGTCCAGTTCCTTGAGCGAATCCCGCAGAAAGGAACAGGTGTTGACCAGGATCAGATCTGCATCCTCAGGAGCCTCGACCGCAGTCATACCCGCACGTTGCAGGATGGCGGCGAAGCGTTCGCTATCGACCAGATTTTTGGCGCAGCCGAGGCTCTCGAGGAAGTAGGATTTCACGACAAAGGATGGATGAAGAGGCCGGAGCGGAGTTTGGGCTCAAACCACGTGGACTTGGGAGGCATGATCTCACCGGCGTCGGCGATATGGATCAGTTCCTCGATGGAGGTGGGAAACATGGCGAAAGCCACTGCTTCGCGACCGCTGTCGACGCGGCGGACGAGCTCACCCAGGCCGCGGATGCCGCCCACGAAGTCGATACGCTTGTCGCGCCTGGGGTCGCCGATGCCCAGGATGGGGTGCAGGAGATTGTGCTGCAGGATGGAGACATCCAGCGAGGCCACAACATTGCTGGCATCCCAACTGCCGTGCCGGGGTACGAGTTTATACCACTTGTGGTTGAGATACATGCCGATCTCGTGGGTCCTGGCGGGATGGAAGAAGCCGGGACGCTGGAGCAGCGTGACTTCGAACTTCTCCCCCACCCGATGCAGGAACTGCTCTTCAGTGTGCTGATTGAGGTCTTTGACCACGCGGTTGTAGTCGAAGATCTTGAGCTGGTTGTCCGGGAAAATGACGGTCATGAAGAAGTTGAACTCCTCCTCGCCTGTGAAATCAGGATGCTGTTCCCGGCGCAGGAGCCCGACCTTGGCTGCGGAAGCCGTGCGGTGATGCCCGTCCGCCACATAGAGATAATCCAGTTTGGCGAAGGCTGCCTGGATGGCGGCGATGTCCCCCGGATCGTCCAGCAGCCAGAGCGCATGGCCGATGCCGTCATCGGAGCTGAAATCATATACCGGGGCTTTGGCTTGTTTGACCTTCTCCACCACGGAGTCGATCTCCGCCTGGTGGGGATAGGTGAAGAACACCGGCGAGGGATGGGCGTCGCAGGCATCGACGTGGCGGATGCGGTCGGCTTCCTTGTCGGCGCGGGTGTGTTCGTGTTTCCTGATCACGCCGCTCATATATTCGTCCACCGAGGCCAGGCCGACCAGACCGTTCTGCTCGCGGCCGTCCATGGTCTCGCGGTAGATGTAGTACTTTGGCTGCGTGTCCTGTTTCATGTAGCCCTGCTTGACGTAGTTATCCAGATTCTCGCGGGCCTTGGCGTAGACGGCCGGATCGTAGAGATCGGTGCCCGGGGGCAGGTCCACTTCCGGTTTCTCCACATGAATAAAGCTCAGAGGATGCTTCTTGACTTCCGCCCGGGCTTCGTCGGAATCCATCACGTCGTAGGGCAGCGAGGCGATCTGTGCCGCGTATTCCGGCAGAGGCCGCAGCGCCCTGAAGGGTTTGAAGACTGCCATGTTGGCTCTCCTGTAGGTTATTGATAATACATGTCTAGTACACGAATCATGGCCAGATGGTCGTCCACGCCTGCGGTCTCGCGCACCGAATGCATGGCCCAGAGCGGATTGCCGACATCCACCACCGGGATACCCAATTGGGCGGCGACGATCGGTCCGACTGTGTGGCCGCAGATGAGGTCGCTGCGCATGACGAATTTCTGGGGCTTGACCTGCGCCTGTTCGCAGAGGGAGGCGAAGCGCTGGGAACTGTCGACCGTGGAGGCGTAGGAATAGCCGGCGTGCCATTTGATCGCCGGTCCGCCGTTCATCACCGGCGCGCTGCTGGGCTCGTATTTCTCCGGATAGGAGGGATGATAGGCGTGGGCCATGTCTCCAGAGATCATAAAGGATTTGCGCCGGGCGATGATCTGCTCTTCGCGGCTGAAGCCGAGGGCGAGGCCGACCCGTTCCAGGATCTCGGCCAAAAGGGACGAATAAGCGCCCTGGGCAGTCTGGGAGCCGATCTCTTCATGGTCATAAAGCACGGCCAAACACGTGGCGCGGGGCTTCTCCACCCGGCAGATGGAGCTGAGGATGGCGTGGCTCATTCCCAGGTTGTCCAGACGGCCGCTGACCACCAGTTTGCCGTCCAGCCCGGCCAGAGCGGCCTTGGCGCGGTCGTAGAGGAAGAGTTCCAGCTGCCCCAGCTGCTCCGGTTTCACTTTCAAGGCTCCGGCCACGGCTGCCAGGAGGGGATTGGCTGATCCCGCTGGGGCGGTAAGCAGCGCCTGGAGATGGGTCTGTTTGTTGTACTCAAAGCCTTTGTTCACCTCGCGGTTGAGGTGGATGGCCGCGTTGGGGATCACTGCCGCAGGACGCCCAAGGTCCACGGACCGCAGTTCGTGGCCGGTTTTAGTCCTGACAGCGGCCAGGCCGGCGATGCCCAATTCCCTGTCGGTCCAGGTGCTAAGGATGGGGCCGCCGTAAACCTCCACGGCGACGCGGCTGATTCCGCCTTCCGTCTTGAGGCTGTCCGGTTTGAGTTTGAGACCGGGGCTGTCGAGGTGGGCGGCGGCGAGTTGGAAGCCTGTCTTCGTCAGCGGCTGTGAGCCCGTGACCAAGGCCAGGACCGTGTTCTGGCGCCGGACAAAGTATTTTCCGCCGGATCTGAGTTTCCAGGCTGAGGCTTCGTCCAGTTCCCTGAATCCGCTGACCCGCAGACGCGCCACGGCCTGTTCCGAGGCTTGCACCGCGGTCGGCGAGGCGTCCAAAAAGTTGAGTAGATCCTGTATATGTTCAGACATAGTGACTCCATGCGTATTCGTGCTGGGACTACTTTTTTAAGCAGCGCAATCCTGTCAAAGGGATATCTCGCTCAGCGGTAGAGGTAACGCTTGATCTTCTGGGTCGGCGTCTTCTGGAAGGGTTCGTTGACGATGTGGATCTTTACTATGCGGCTGAAATCGGCCAGGATCTTATTGGCCGTCTGCCGGTTCTCCTCCATGATCTCGGCGACCTTGGACTCCGGGATCCTGGCTTGGTCGAGGGTTTCCAGGTCGGGATAGACAAGCGCGTGCAATTGGCGGTCGCGTTCCAGCACCAGGGCCTCCAGGACATAGGGCAGATTGTTGAGTTTCTGCTCCACCAGTTCCGGATAGATGTTTTCGCCGCTGGGGCCGAGGATTACGTTCTTGCTGCGGCCGCGCAGGTAGATGAAGCCGTCGGCGTCCATGGTGCCCATGTCTCCGGTATGCAGCCAGCCATCCTTGAGGGTTTCAGCGGTAGCTTCCGGATTGTTGTAATAGCCTTCAAAGACATGATCGCCGCAGACCAGGACCTCGCCGGGGATATTGGCGGGATCGGGCGAATCGATCCGGCAACGCAGGGCCTCCACCAGCTTGCCGCAGGATTCGAAGCGGTGGTCAAACCAGCGGGAATAACTGATCAGCGGACCGCACTCCGTCATGCCGTAGCCGATGGTGAAGGGAAGCTTGATCCGCATCAGGAACTGCTCGACCTCGGAGTTAAGCGGCGCCCCGCCGGAGATCAGTTCGACGATATTGCCGCCGAAGGCGTGCAGGAGCTTGTCTTTGATCTTCCTGTGGATGAGATCTCGGAGCAACGGGAGTCTGAGCAGCACGCGCAGGCGGGGATTGTCAAGCTGGGGCTGGATCTGCCGCTTGTAGATCTTTTCCAGAAGCAGGGGAACGACCATCACCACATTGGGTTTGAGGTCCTGCAGCGCGGACAGGAGAAGTTTGGGCGCCGGGATCTTGTCCATGAAGTTGAGGTGGTTGCCGCGCGTGAAGGGATAGAGCAGGTCGAAGGCGCAGGCGAAGGAATGCGCCAGGGGCAGGAATGAGAGGACCTGAGCCCCGATCTGGAAGCTGAGGTGTTCGCGGGCGTAGATCGTGTTGGCCAAGAGCGAACGGTGCGGCAGCATCACTCCTTTGGAGAAGCCTGTGGTGCCGGAGGTGTAGATGATCGTGGCCAGATCGTCGTTTTCCACCACATCCTCAAGTTTGAACTCATCTTTGCCGCAGCGGGAGTATTGGGGCAGCTGGCTGAATTCGCCGATCAGTTCTTTCTTGCCGCCGCTGGCGTCTTTGAGCACCGACAGCGTGTCCAGCGACAGGATCACCCGCACCCTGCGCAGCTGTTCCTCGTCGATGCTGTCGAACTTGTCCTTGCTGATAAACAGCAGATCGGATTCCGAGTGGTTGACGATGTGGGCGGTATCCTCGGGCGAGAAATTGAGCAGGATCGGCACCACCACCGCGCCATAGGTGACCACGGACATCCAGACGATGCCCCAGTTGCAGCAGTTTTTGCCCGCCAGGGCGACCTTGGAGCCCTTTTTCAGGCCGCAATTGCGGTACAGCTGATGCAGCCAGAGGATGCGGCGCCCCACATCCCCGTAAGTGAGGGCGGGACCGGGGTAGTCCGTGAAAGCCGGCAGTTCCCAATAGGCCTTGATGGAATCGGCAAGATAGGGAATTAGTTTTTCGTTGAGCATATAGTCTCCCGGGCAGATAGTTTGAATTTACCTTCCGGACAAGTCCCCTCCGCTGTCAAGTTTTTTCCGAATCCAACTCCGGGGAGTAAGAATGAGGGGCCTGTCCCGCCTCCCTCGCGGATTGACGGGAATCTTCCAGACGGCGTCCAAACCCCCCGCCTCTGGATTTTGGGCATGCAAATTCATCTGGGAACGATACTCTTTTCTCTATGATAAAGATATGCGTATGGCATTATTTTGCTTGACATTTCTTCCAGATTGTTAAAAGTAGAGTGGCAAACAGCCTTGCTCACCTACGATCCGACCAACTTCTGGCAGGGCTGGGGAGATTGCGATGAAACTCATAGGATTCCTCTTCATGTTTACATTGTGCGCGTCGGCTGTATGCTGGGCGCAGGCGGGCTGGTCGTGGGCGCAGCGCGGAGGCGGCGCGGGCGAGGACTTGGTCAGCGACCTGGCCACACAAAGCACCTGGCCGGTGGGCAGTGTCAACAAATACGTGATCGGCAGTTTCACCGGCAGCACAAGTTTCGGCGCTATAACTCTGACCAGCGCCGGAGGCACAGACATTTTTATCGCCAAACTTGATCCCTACGGCAACTGGGCTTGGGCGGTGCGTGCCGGCGGAGCCTACGACGACCACGGTGTCAGCATCTCCAACGACGGCCTCGGCTACATGTGTATCACGGGGGATTTTCGCGGAACCGCAAGCTTCGGGACCACCTCCCTGACCAGCGTCAACAGCAGTTATCCCGACATCTTCGTCGGCAAACTGGACTCCGACGGCGCCTGGCAATGGGCGGTCAAAGCCGGCGCCACCTATGAGGACTACGGGATGGGCATCTCCAACGACAACGCCGGCAACGCCTATGTGACCGGTTCCTACTTCGCCAGTACGGGAAGCGCTGTCTTCGGCAGCATAACTCTGCCCCACAGCGACCTTTCCGACGATATCTTCGTCGCCAAGCTCAGTCCCGGCGGGACTTGGCTCTGGGCGGTAAAGGCCGGCGCCAACTGGGATACCTGGAACAGCGACCGGGCCTACGGCATCCACACCGACTACAGTACCGGGACCAGTTATGTGACCGGCAGTTTCGAAGGCGGCATCCATTTTGGGGGCTACAGCTTCACCAGTGCGGGTGGAGCCGACCTGTTCGTGGCCATACTCGATGCGTCGGGAAACTTTATAGGAGCCCAGCGTGCAGGCGGGACCGGCTTCGACCGGGGTTACGCCATCACCGCCGACCTGAATGGCGTCAGCTTTGTGACCGGCAGTTTCACCGGAACCTCGACCTTCGCCTATAATCAAATCCTCACCAGCAGCGGCAGCAACGACATCTGCGTGGCCAAACTGAGCGCCGACGGAACCAGCTGGCAATGGGCGATCCGGGCAGGGGGAGGCGGACAGGACCAGGGCTATGGCATCGCCTTGGGGGACAAGGTTTACATCACCGGCAGTTTCCGCAACACCGCGGGATTCGGTACCACCTCCCTCACCAGCGGCGGAGCGGATGATGCCTACGCCGCGGCGCTGGACACCAACGGCAATTGGCAATGGGCGGCCCGGGCAGGCAGGGCAGGCTCAGATATCGGTCGCGGTATCACCGCGGGATTCTCTGCCATCGGCGGTTGGAGGGTGACCGTGGCGGGGGATTTCGAAGACTCCATCCGGTTCAGCGGAACCCTGCTCGCCAGCGCCGGCCAATCCGACGTCTTCATCGCCCAACCGGTAGCCGTGTATGGACCCGCTGAACCTGCCCAGCCGCAAAACCTGGCCATCTCAATTCCCGCGCCCAACCAGATCCATCTACAGTGGGATCCCGTCACACAGGACACCAACGGCAATCCCATCGCCCTGGATTATTACTCCGTGTATTATTCCTACAACTCTGTCAATCCGGCCACTTACATTTTCCTGCGCAACGAACCCTCAAACTCCTGCAATATCCTCACCGATGTCTTGCCGCCGCGGGTGTTTTTCTACGTCAAGGCGGTGGCGCTGGAGTAGAGATCTGCGTATGATCCGGCAGGGAATCGGTATAACTTAATCGGGCCCCATATACATCATCAAAAAAGGCCACGAGTAGTTGGCGACCGGATCGAGTTCGATTTCGATCACCATCACCGAATCCCACCCGTCTTTTCTCACGGAATAGATGCCTGCTACGAAAGGAAGGTTCCCCGGCGCGCCGAACAGGTAGGGAGTGTACATCCCGGTAAAGGCAGGGTCAAACCAACCCTGTGCCTGATACCAGATTTCGGCGTTGATGTCATGGGGGTCATTGAAAGGCGGCGGACTCAGATACGTATATCCGTTGCTGTTGAACCATTCGAAATCGAAGGCGTTCAATGCCAGGTTGAATTCGCTGGATGGCCCCAAAACCGCTGTCACATAGTAGTAGCGCCTGTCGGTGAGATTGGCTGCAGTCCAGCTGGT
>CAYXEF010000025.1:0-27869 GCA_964463825.1 uncultured Candidatus Cloacimonadota bacterium
TTACGGACAAAGTCCGCAGTGAGTCCGCAGTGAGTCCGCAATGATAGCCGGGGAGACACTTGGAGTTTTCCATATAGTCTGAAAGAGAGCCTTCCTGAATATCCCCCGAAACGCGTTCCGATCCCCAGGCAGCTGTTCATGAGCTGAGAGAAATACCTTGCGCGAAACCAACATCCGGAAGGGCTCGATGTACCAATCAGGCAGATCAGTTCATCACTTGCCTGGCCTGAGCAGGACCATCTTCCGGGTGACGCTCACGCCCCCGGATTGCAGCCGGTAGAGATACACCCCGCTGGGGTATGTGCCGGCATCCCATTGCGCCGCATGCTGTCCCGGCTGTTTCTGCCCCTCGGCCAGCGTGGCCAACTTCCTGCCTCTGAGATCAAAAATCGCCAGTGTGACCGGCGCCGGATCCTTTAACGAAAAACTGATGCTGGTTGTACCATGAAAGGGATTGGGACAGTTCTGGCCCAGAAGCACAGGTGCCGCGGCTGCCGCTTCGTCACTTGTGTGGGAGTTGCCGTTGGCGGGGATGAAGCTGAAAGCGCTGATCACAATCTCTTGCGGCGTGGTGGGCGGAGCGCCGGTATACCAGAGGTTCATGTGCACCCGGGGTTGTTCGGGGCGGGGGATATGGGGTCCGAAGTAGTCCCATTGGCTGATCATATTGCCCGGATTTTCATCGTCCGGACCGCCATACCAGCTCCTGAATTCGACGCTGCCGGGCAGCCAGCGGAAGGCATGGCTGGCCAGCTGCTGCGCTCCGAACACAGCGTCGTAACGGCTGATGTTGCCCGCCCAGTCCCAGGGTTGGACCACAAATTGCCCGATCTCGTTGGCGGGATTGCCCCAGCGGCTGTATTCGACGTCGATCTCGTTGTAAGGATTCCACCAGGCATTGCCGGGATCCCAACAGGGCAGATACTGCCAGAGGAAGAGGCCGAGGACGGCGCGCGGATCAAGCTGGTCCAGCGATCCGAGGGTGGTGAAGACATAATCGCCGTAACCAAGCGTGTCCGCCAAGGTCACTTCCGTGCTGTGCCAGGCGGAGTCGAACTGGCGTATTGTAAGGTGCAGGCGGTCTGAGGCATCCACCCAGACGCTTTCCGGCAAATGGCTGAAGTTGTTGGGGCCAGGTCCGTAGAATCCCGTTCCTTTCACCCGCCAGGTCCGGTTCGCGAACTGAAGTGTGCGGCCACTGGGAAAATCGTCCCACTGCACATCGTCAATAGTGGGGAAGGTGGTGCTGTAACATGTGATCTGGTCGTAAAATATATCTGATGGCGGCGCGCCCTGGCCCTGCAGGATGGTGAGGACCAGGCGCATGGCCGCGCTGCCGGCCGGGGCGGGAGAACTGAGCAAATCAAAGTCAAGGTATTGGTCTAAAATCGAGGCGGCAGTCGCCACCGTGTGTGTCTCCAGATCGATCAAACCGCCCCCGGAATTGAACCACTCCACCTTGACCCGCGCTTCGCTGGCACCGGCCAGAGGCGCGGCAGCAGGATTCAGCACCCAGCCGCAGATCTGCCACTGTTCACCGGCCTCGCAAGCCAGTTGCTGCCAAAAGCCGGATTCGCTAACTCCGCCGGTATTCTGGCCACTGGCCTTGGCTGCCAGAAATCCATGACAGGCTTGCGTCGTCGATCCGGTGGCCCCAAATTGGTTCCAGCCGGCAAATACGGCTCCATTGTCACCGGCAATCTCGAAGCTGGGATTGGCCAGGACGCATTGTGCCGGCAAGGCACTAGCGCAAACAAGACCGAACAGTATAAGCAGCAGGGAAATAAGTCGTTGATGTCCCATACAATACAGACTAAGCAAGGTTGTCTTCATTCAAAGCGGATATCGTCCAGATAGAGGATTGTCGAACGCCTGCCACCCACCAAAGACCAATAAAAGGGCGTCCGCACCCGGGACAGATCCTGGCCCTTGAGGCTGATCTGGTAACGTTGCCAGCGCGTGCTCAACTTCACGTTCTTGAGTTCTGCGGAGACTGTATCCGGATACCTGGCTTCCGGGTTGGCGAGGCCGACACCAAAATCCACCCGCTCCCCGCCATATTCGCTCCGCGCCCAGAAGATCAAACGCTCGGCCCCGCTGAGGTCGTAGCCTCCGGGCTGATCTCCCCAGTTCTGGGGCGGGTTTTGCCAGGCCACGCCAACCCAGTTGGACGAGGGCGGATAGCGAAACTCCAGGCAACTTTCACCGCTGTGGGGCAAGTTGCGGGATGCGGCATCCATGCTGAGAGCCTGGTAATCGCCCATCCAGCCGGAGGGAGCCCAGGGTTCGGGCGCGGAGTCAGCATAAACGGCGACAGGCAGTTGCAGCCTGGATATACTGGACTCACCCTCAACCAGAAAGGGGATATTGGCTGTGGCCGCGCCGCCGGCTCCGTCCGAAACCACCGCGTATAGACGGTATTTGCCGCCTCCGGGCATCAGCAGTTTCGCTCTCGTGGCCGAGGAATGCACTATGATGCCTCCCAGTTCCAGGGGCTGCCACCAGATTTCGCCAAAAGTGAGATACTCCGGGGCTTCGGGATACACTGCCCAGGTGACGGAAAGCCCGGCATCTTCGGGATCTCTGGCTTCCAAAACGGCCTCGGCGGTCTCGCCCGCAGTCAGGATATCGGATCCATTGAGTTTCAGGCTTATGATCTCGGGACACAGGTTGGCGGGCGGGACGCCGCTCCAGATCTCGGTCATGGCATCCACCGCGGCGAGCTTGTCGCCGTTGGGCAGGAGCATGCCGAACCAAGTCACGGTCGCTTCGGGCTTGGCACCCCAGTAAAAGGCAAGGCCGCCCAGGCACAGATCCGTTGCTGACAGGCATCCTTGGCGAAAGAAGTCCTTGTAGAGGGAGGCTTTCTGGGTGCTGGTCAGTTCCAGTGGCACACCAAATCCATTTCTGCCAGTTTCCCAAACACCGGGCGGTCCAAACTCGGTCACCAGATATGGTTTGCTGCCACCCAAAGCCCGGTATCGCTCCGGCAAGGAGGGCAGGCCACCATAGGTGTTGATGCCCATGATATCGATATCCGGGCACAATTCATGGACGGACTGCACCCTTTGACCGCCGATATCGGCTGTGACAACCATGGTGGGGTGACGGGGATCAATCTCCTTGATCATGGCCGCCAAGTCCTGAATGTGGCTCCAGATCGCGGGATCATCCCCCTCGCCGATGCCTTCCGTTTCATTGCCGATGCCCCAGATCAGCACTGCGGGATGGTCTTTCCAAGCCAGCACGTCATGGCGCACGCGTTCGGTCTGTTCCTTCAGCATCGCTGCATCGCAGTAATCGAAACCATGCCTGGGGTGTCCCAACCAATGACCCACAATCACTGCCAGACCCAGCTGCTCTGCCCGATCCAGCTGCTGTCCCAAATCCCGGTCCACACCCCAGGTGCGGATAGTATTGGCTCCGGCTGCCGCAAGTTGTTCTTTGCTGCCATCGCCCCCGGCGCCCATGATATAGTAGGGTTGGCCGTCCCGCAGCAGCTGCCAATGCCCATCGGCGCTTGGGATCAGTTCAACCGGGATCGCCCGCGCCGCCAGGCCCAAGGCCAGGGTCAGCAGCAAAGCGAATATCAGGCAACGGGATGCTTGAGTCATTTGAGTAAAATACATCTTCTGAGTGCGGATCCCCGCGCGGTGTCCAACTGATACAAGTACACGCCCGAAGCGACGGCGCTGCCGGATGAATCCGTACCGTCCCAAGTCAGCGAATAGTCGCCGGCGCCCAACCAGCCCGAGAACAGTGTCTTCACATGCTGGCCGTGGAGGTTGAAGATCCTCAAGCCGAGCTCCGAGGCTTCGCGGACTGTAAATCCGATGTGGGTTAAGGGATTGAAGGGATTGGGATAGTTGGGAAGCAAAACGCAGGCCGGAGTCGGGATCTCGTCCGCCGGCGCGGAACTGCTGCCTCCTTCCCAGTAGATATCGTCAAGGGCAAACTCGCATTGGGCGCCTTGCTCTTCCAGGATCACAAATTCATAACTCAGCATCCGCAGATCGATGTACAGCCCCCGGAGTTCGGACACCGGGATCGCAGCCTGACCCCACTGACCGTTCCTGAGCAGGCCGTAACTGGTCTGATGGGCGGGAAAGGACACATAGTTCTGATTGCCCCAGGCGTCGATGATGCCGATCTTGAAAGTGATATGGGCGGGAATCTTGATCATGAATTTCAGGTTGCCGTCGCCAAAATTGAACAGGTTCACCGGCTGCACCGACATGATTCCCGCGCCAAACCAACCCAGCCCTGTCGTAAGCCAGGAAAGCCCGTTTTCGCCTTCGTAGGGCGGAATGGTACCCGCTGTCAGGGTGCCCTCCCAGACATAGATCTCGGCATCCAGACCGGGTTCCAGTCCATTATCGGTAGGCGTCTCATCTGTGAAGATGCCATAGGTCCCGCTTTCAAACACAGGCGGACCCTGATGCACCTCGCCCTGCCCGTTGTAGCGCCACACCCGGATGTAATCGACATACAGGTCCGCGGGAAAAGGCATGGAAACGGGCAATCCGCTACCGGGATCGCCCAGATTGTAGGCGTCCGTAAAGGTGCCGCCCAAAGCCAGATTGACGATCAGGTAAAAGGGTTGCCGCAATTCATCAGCGATGATGTCTATGGCGTAGGGAACGGTGTATAGGTCATGCTCTGCACCGTTGTCTGTGACTGTAAACCGGAGGCTGTCCTGGGTCCAGTAACAGCGATAGATCAGAAACCTGCCTGTCAACTCAGGGTCATAGCTGTAATAGGGGCGGCAGAAATCGTCGTCGGGATCCCAGGACAGGCTGGTCGCACCAGAAGGATTTTCAGGTGTGATGGCATCCTCGGAATAGAAGATGGCGTTGGCTCCCACCATTTGATTGACTGTGGAGTTATCCTGG
Organism: uncultured Candidatus Cloacimonadota bacterium; assembly: GCA_964463825.1. GTDB lineage: Bacteria > Cloacimonadota > Cloacimonadia > Cloacimonadales > Cloacimonadaceae > Syntrophosphaera. The sequence continues at coordinate 4,893 of CAYXEF010000025.1, forward strand.
CCGTTGCCGCCGTTGTGGCCGTCGTGCAAATCCCGGAACGCTTCAGTGAAGCCCATTTCCATGAGATCGATCTCGCCCTTGCGGGGCCAGGCGTAGTTGGCTGTGCCCAGCATCCAGACCGCGGGCCAGCCGCCCAGATCGATGTCGGGCACCAAAACACGCGTCTCGATCATGCCATAGCGGATGGAGAGTTTGGACTTGGTGTTGATCCGGCCCGAGGTGTAGGATAGGGGATTGCCCCATTGATCGACGATCTGCGGTCCTGTCTCCTGCCGGGCGGTGATGCGCAGGGCGTTGTTTCCGGGTTCGCCTGCCAGCTCGGAGACCGTCACATTGGCAGCCTGGTAGTACTCCAATTCCCCGTTGCCCCAACCCCAGGAGCCATTCCCGGTTTCAATGATCCAGTTATCCAGATCGTCAAAATTCTCTTCCCAGATCAACTCACCGATCTGCCCCGGCAGCGGACGCGCCGTTAGCGTCAGAGCCAGCAGGATAATGACAAAGGCGATTTTACTCAGGATTTGATGCATGTATGGTCCTCATATTGCTGTTGCCGCATTTGGCGGTACAAGAGTAAAGCCCGGCGGAAAGCAATATCCCGCCGGGCTAGATTATGCGTCAGACAGGCGCTAAAACGAAGCTCTGTCTTTGGGCGGGTTCAGTCCCTGCGGGACAAGGTCCCGGTCTCGATATCGTAGACATAGCCCCATTCGCTGAGATCCGCCAAAGCCAGGACGGGATCGCTGTAGAGGGGCAGAAGATTCATCTCTGAGGGATCGTAAAGACTTTGTCCAACCAGATTCCTGATCAGGACGGCATAGTAAGTGTCATCCACGATCCAATCCGCCTTCCACCAGGTGACAGAATCGAAGAAGTGATCAAGAGTGGCGCGATAGGCTTTCTTGGCCTGCACTTTGGCGTTTTCGCTGCCGCCGGCGGTGTAGAGTTCATGGAGGGATTTGGCAGTGAAATACTGGTGCTCGCCCACGGGGATATTGGCCAGCAGCGTAGCCCAAAGGTAGAATCTGGTCTTGGGTGAGGGGCTTGCGTCGTTCAGGTCCCAGACATTCTGCATATTGATGTTGGCATCCGCGAAGGGATTGGAGGGATCGCGCAGTACGCTCTGGTCGGGATGGATCCCTTCCCGGGCGCTGTAGAGGTCGAGCATATAACCGGTGGGAAGATCCGTCAAATTGACCAGGTCGCCGCTTCTGCGGTCGCAGCCCGCGCCGAGCATCGCCAGGGCCGCCAAAAGAAAGATGATGATGTTTTTCATGATCGCTCCTTTAGAATTCAAGCCGGAAATAGAAGCCAGATTGGAACTCATAGTCGTTGCTCACGGCATCACTTTCATTGCCGGGCGAGTTTTCATCCAGCGTCCGGAACAAGGATCTGAAGCCCAACCGGCTGGAGATCGTCTTGTCCAGGATATTGTCGATCAGCACCGAGTAATCCAGCATGAATTGATAGGGGAAGCTGATGTTGAACTGGCGGTACCAATCCAGCGGACCCCAGGCGTCCTTCTTGGCATAAGCTGAAATGAAGTGTTTACGGTCAACCACCAGATCCGTAGCCAGAGAGAGATACTCCGCGAGCTCGCCGTCGGGATTGCCGGAAGCTTGCTGCCGGCCGCCTTCGAGATTGGCGATCAGCTTCAGCCGGGGATTGGGATTGAGGATGAAGCGTCCTTTGGCCAGCCAGACATCCGCCGCGGGAAGTCCGCTGCCGAAAGGAGCGTTGGTGGCGCCTTCCTGATAATAAAAGAGATTGGCGTCCGTCACCGTCTCATAACGGGTGACATTGCCGCCGATACTGAAAGCGAAAGTGGCGTCCTCCCGTTTGTCGCTGTCCCAGGCATAAAAGAAACTGGCGGGCGTGGGATCGTAGGTGAGGAAAAACTCACCCGAGAGAGCCTGACGGTTGTCCAGCACCGCGAAGGGATCTTTGTCGCGGTTGCGGGGAGAAAGGCCAGGGAACAGGTCGGTGCCGTCGATGTAGGGTTCGAGGCTGGGAGTGGAATCGAGCAGATTCTTGCGATACAAACCACGGGGCAGCAGCCAGAAATTGCCCAGCGGGATCAGCATCCCGCCTTCGATCTCCAGTTTGTTGCCCAAGGAGGAATATGGCATGGTGGTATGGAATTCCCGCAACGGGCTGCCGGCGTCCGCCACCAGTCCGGCGAAGTTGAGGGACGCGTCGATTTTGCTGCCTTTGATAGCGTCCACGGTGATTTTGGCCTTGACGCCCTGGGTGTCCAGCAACCCGATCTTGTCCATATAAACCTGTCCGTCGTCATAATAGTAGAACGTTTCGTCCAACTTCTCGCTGCCGGAAAAGAGATAGCCCAGTTCCAGCTTGGTGCGGGGGATGATCTTGGTTTCCAGGGACAGGGCCGTCTGCCGGGTGGCGCGGGAAGTGGCTTCCGTGGCTGTGGTCGAGGCCTTGGCCCGGGCGAAGTCTTCCGCGTGGATAAGTGAAAACTTGAAATTCTTCAGGGTGAAGTCGTATTTAGCCATAGCCTTGGGATTGGCGCCCCAATAAATCTCGGGACCGGCAACCAGGGTCAGGCCGGGAAGGAATTTCTTGCCGATAAACTCCAGTCCATATGGGGCTTTGGCATTCCAGATGTCCATTCCCTCCATGTCGGTGGCTTCATACAAAAGGCCGTAGAAGTCGCCTTCATAGCCCCAGTGATAGCGGGGAACGTGATAGAAGGCGTTGAGATCGAAGCCGTCGGCATGGTAACTGGCGTCGAAGTTGTAGATCTCAAGGCGTTGGGCATCGTTGACCTCTTTGGTGGTGTTAACCTGCAACCCATCGGCATTGGTGTCAGAGATCACGGTCACAAAGCTCGCGCCACGTTTGCCATAATACTCGTCGAGCTGCTTGTCCACGACATTTCCCAGGATATTGAGGCTGAAGGTTCCTTTGATCCGGCTGATCGGGTTGAAGGCAAAATCCAGAAACAGCATCTCCCCATGCGAGAAATCCAGGCCGTTCTTGCCGCTGGTTTCCACGGCCTCGGATTTGCCGTTGAAAACCAGATCCCCTCTCAAACTGCCACCGGTCAGGCGGAACGCTTCATTCTTCTTTTGGTCGGCCTGCAAAGCGCGGACGCTGCCCGACAATTCCAAGAAGTCCATGTCCACGGCTTCCAGCCGGGACTTCAGCTCAGCCCGGCCCACTGTGTAGGGATCGATGGCAAAGATCTTCGCCAACACATAATAGGCAGTGCGGGGTACGGCCTCGGAGACTCCGTCATCGTTGGGTTCGCCCAGGCGACAGATGCCGAACCATTCTTCATTCATGTTGTTGCGGCCTTCGATGAAGTCGAAGGAATAACCGCCATTGCTCCAGGAGGCGTGCGTATCCTGCACGTAGAGGTTTTCCTCCTGCAGGTACTTCCACCACTCGTCGCGCCACTCAAAGAGGCAGCCGCCGATGGCGTTGCCTTCTTCGCCTTTGCCATGGCTCTTGTGGTAGATCTCGTCCCAATTGCCTTTGACGATGCGGGCCTGGCCGGCTTGTTCCTCCCTGTTTTCCAGGGCATTGAAGGCGTCGCTGCCAAATTCTGTGAGCATGATGGCCAGTCCGAGTTCTTTGTGGGCACGGGACCACATGTCCGTGAAGCTGATGCCGCGGTAGGAGTTGACGCCCAGCAGATCCATGGATTTACATTGATTCCTGATCAGGTCCAGATACTGGATATCGCCGTTGACAATGGTAAAGGGATGGTTGCGGTCGATCTGTTTGCCGGCGGCCATGGCTTCCTCGTAAAGGCTGTAAAGGTACTTGGCCTTTTCCCTTTGACGTTCGCCCACAGGGAGGTTTTCGATCTCGAAACTCGCCCATTCCAGACCATAGTTGTTTTCATTGCCAAGGGCGAACATGAGCACGCCGGGCGTATCTTTGTATTGCTGCACCAGGCTGACTATGTCCGAGATAAGGGTCTCGCGCGTGAGCGGATCGGCATAGTTGGTCTGCGGGATCCAGGCTCCGCCGACATTGTAGCCATAGCGGCCCATGAGATGGTTGACGATGGTCATGATGCCATGCTCGCGGTAGATAAAGGTGATCCAGCGGGGCGGGATGATGCCGAAACTGCGGATTGTGTTGATTCCGGCCTTCTTCATCAGGCCGCACTCGTAATCCAGGACTGCCATGATGAAGTTGTCGGGTTTACCCCAAAGATTGTAGGAGTAGTTTTCCCCTATAGGGGTGTAGCCCCAGACGATGCCTTTGACAAAGTAGTCTTCCCCGTTGACCATCAGCTTCCAGCCCTGGCTGTCCTTGTTCACCGACACCCGGTCAGACGTCTGGGCCAGGCAGCTTGCCGCCGCCAGCCATAAGATTGCCAACGCCATGATCGTCAGCCATGGCTTCGCCTTGGCAGCGAAATCGAATCCGGTCATACTAACCTCCCTTATCCTTATCTTAAGATTGGAACTGGTGTACTCGTTAAACTGCTATATAGCATCATCTGCGGGGGCGGGATTGTGTCAAGCTTTTTCTGCGCAGATTGCGGGGGCAACGCCTAAGGTGCAGGATAAAGGCGCTATCAGGCTTAGTTCACCGGGTGTAAAATCCGCTTCAGGATGCGGACCCGTCGGGGGAAGTGACAAGGCCGCGAGCATGTTGTTCCGCAGAACCTCTGCCCCGGGGCTGGTTCCTGAGCGCTGCGCAGGAATCCCGTTTCACCAATTTCGCCTCCAGGATCACATGGCGGAAGTCGGTATTTTCGCCCCGCAAGCCGGAGAGCAGGATCTCCACTGCCTGGCGGGCCATTTCCTCTATGGGGGCGATATTGGTGGTCAATGTGGGGTAGACTTTGGACGCCAACAGGATATCGTCAAAGCCAATCACGCTGATCTCGTCCGGGATCTTCAGGCCCCGCTCCTGGATCACTTTCATGGCTCCGATCGCCATCGAGTCGTTGGCGCACATGATCGCGGTGGGCGGATCGGGGAGGACACAGAAATATGCCCCGGCTCTTTCCCCGGATTCGCAGGAGTAGTTGCCTTTGAACACCAACTTCCGGTCAAAGTTGATCCCAAACCTCGCCAGGGCGTTCTTATAGCCGAGCAGCCGGTCCTTGCAGACATCGGAATCCAGAAGTCCGGAGACAAAGCCGATGCGGCGGTGTCCAAGCTGCAACAGGTATTCCACGGAATGGCTGCAGCTGTTGAAATTGTCGATTGTGACCGAGGGGATGGACTTATCCGCGGCAATGTTGTCCAGAAGCACGATGGGCAGGTAATTCTTGATCTCCTGGATCTTGTCCTCGATGCGGGGAAAGCAGCAGATGATGGCGCCATCGACCTTTTTCGTGTTTTTCAGCGGATTGAGGTCGTCAAAATCAGAAAAAAAGAGCATATTGTAGCCGCTGCGGGTGACCTCTTCCTCCAGCGACCGGAAAATGAGCGAATAATAGGGGCTGGAGATGCCTTCCCTGATTTCTTCGTCGAGAAAGAAACCGATGTTGTAGGTGAGTTTGGAATTGTTTTTCTTATGGTTGACGAAAGTGCCTCGGGTGCCCTGTTTGCGCAGGATCCCCTCTTCCACCAATTCCGCCACAGCTTTGCGAACCGTCATGTAGGACGCGCCGAGTTCCCCGGCTAGAACTCTCTCACCCGGGAGTTTGTCGATCAATTTCCCTTTGCTGATCCAGTCCTTGATCCGGTCCTTGATCCGGATGTATTTATGTGTCGTGGCGCTCATAAATGATGACGCAGCTCCTTTATCATCCGCTGGCAATATAGCAGCACATCCCCGTCCCACGCTTTACAAAGGGATATTCCGGACTCTGCTATATACTAAGTTCACAGCTAAAACAAGACCGGGATTTAGTCAAGTAAATCTTTGCTCTAGGCAAAACTCTAAGCGAATGCCACAGGAATTTGTTTCCCGCCTCGGAACGCAGCCCCACGCCTAGCCTGCGGCGCTCGTGTCAGCCTGTTCTGAGCTGACGCTGTGCCACGGCCGGCAGCAGCGTCAGCTCAGCCTCAACACAGCGGGGGCGTAGCGGGAGCGAACCGGGGCAGGCTCAGGGAAGGCCGGCGGGAGGGCAAAAAAAAGCTTGACAAGATGTTGGCGCATCCAAATGTTGCTATATAGCAGTTAAAGTCGTTTTTCATCAGACCACTGGTTGGATTATTTGAAAGGGAAGGTTCACAATGAAAAGCAAGACATTAGTTCTGGCCTTGTTGGCCGTGCCTTTATTGATATTGATCGGTTGCGACAAACTCGCCGATCCCAATGCGGTCAACGACCCCACCGGACCGGTCAACTACACTCTGGTCTGGGCGGATGAATTTGAACAGGCGTCCATGGTGCCCGATCCCGACAACTGGGGCTATGACCTCGGTTATGGCGATAACGGCTGGGGCAACGACGAGTGGCAGTTGTACACCAACAATCAACAAAATGTCAAGGTCGAGGACGGCAACCTGGTACTTTCCGCGGTTTGGGACTCAGCTAACTATCCCGTGCCCGGCAAACGTGACGGCTCCATCACCTCGGCCCGCGTCAACACCAAAAACAAGTTTTCCTTCAAATTCGGCAAGGTTCAGGCCCGGATCAAGGCTCCCACGGACACCGGCATGTGGCCTGCCTTCTGGATGCTGGGAAAAAATCACGACACCGTGGGTTGGCCGCAATGCGGGGAGATCGACATCATGGAGATCAGCCCCCTGCTGCACGATGCCCAGACCTCCCTCTGCACCATGCATTGGTGGAACGACACCACCGCCTCCCACAATTCCTACGGCACCAAAAAACGGCTCGGCAGCCCCCTCTCCGACGATTACCATGTCTACGAAGTGGAGTGGGACGAGCAGCGGATCGTGGGCAGGATCGACAACATCATCTACTTCGTGAAAGTGATCGATCCCGGTACGATGGACGAGTTTCTCAAGGAATTTTTCCTGATCCTCAATGTCGCGGTCGGCGGCAATCTGGGCGGCGCTCCCGATGCCAGCACGGTTTGGCCGCAAAGCATGTATGTGGATTGGGTGCGGGTTTATCAGAGCGAAGAATCCTTGATCCCGATCGAGACCTACGGTATTTTCACGGATACGACCCCGGTGGACGCCGCGCTGGAGATCGGGGTGAACGCCGAGATCTACGTTTGGGAAAACACTTTGACCGGCGGCAACATTCCGCCTTATGAAGGCCCGAATGTGATCTCATGGAACACCACGGGGCAGGGCTGGTTTGGCGGCGGGATCAGCTCCAATTTACCGCTGGACTTTTCCGGATTCGCGGAAGGCAATATCAAGTTCAGGATCCAGATCCCGGCCAATGTCAGATTCAAGATAGGGATCAACGACGCCCTTGGGCATGAGAGTTATGTCCTCTTCCCGGCCAATCAAACCGCCTTCGGGCTGGTGAGAAACGGCGAATGGGGCCAGGCCGTGATCCCCGTGTCGGAGATCCGGGGCAATGTGGATCTGGAAGTATTGAACTATGAGTTTATCATCCTGGAAGAAAATGGCACCCAATGCCAGTTCGCCCTGGACGACATTTACTGGGACGGGGGTGGTGCCGCCGCAAGCAGCGTGAACTTCAACGCCGACAGCTATACGACCTCAGATGCTGGGGCCACCATCACCGTGAACGACCTGGCAGCCGCGGGGCAAACAGTGTCGGTCACAGTTTCCTCCGGCAGGGAAACGATCAGCATCAGTATCCCACTCAACGCCATCGGCATCGGCAGCGAAACCCTGAACTTCGGCCCCACCAACGACAATACCGACACCATCGCCATCAGCGCGGGCGTGACTCTCACTGCCACCTACACCGACACCAACGGGACCGTCCGCACCGACACCGCGGGCATCACCGACGGCGTTCAGGATGCGATCGGCATCTACTCTGAATCCCACACCAATCCCATGCTGGTCTACAGCCAGATCATCAACAGCGCAGACTGGTCAGCCAATCCAGCGGAGCCCAACGAACAGAGCACGGCGGTGACCCCGGTGGACGGTAACTATGTTCTGTCCGTGAATTTCACAAATGGGGGCTATACGTGGGGCGGGATCGCCTTCAACTTCGGCTCGCAGGATATCTCCACTTATGCCACTTTCGTGATCCATATCAACAAGACGGCCATGCCCGATCTGACCCATTTGGGTATTAAATTCGAGGATAATAGCCAAGGGGCCACCGAGGTCGACCTGGCGGCCTACACACCTATGGTTTCCGGAAACTGGCTGCGCTACGAGATTCCCCTGAGCCATTTCCCGGCGGTTAATTTCACCCAGGTCAAATTCCTGGGCCTGTGGAGTCCCAGAAACAGCACCAATGCCTTGATCTTTGGCAGCCTTTACTTCGACGATATCCATTTGATACAATAAAGGAAACTTAACATGGCAAAAAGCGCACACCACATCACGAGACCTGAAGACAGGATTTCGTTCAAACAGAAATCAGCCTACGCGGTGGGCATGTTTGTTAACAACCTGCAGGCCGCGGCCCTGCCTGCCATGGTGGTGATTTTAAACCTTGGCCTGGGCATGGATGTCATGCTCGTGGGCCTGATCGGTTCCATCCCCCGGATTTTCGACGCGGTTTCCGACCCGGTGATGGGCTACATCTCAGACAACCACCGCGGCAAGTGGGGACGGCGCCGACCATTCATATTCCTGGGCGCACTACTGGCGGGATTGATCTTCGCCGTGATGTGGCAGGTTCCCTCGGGGTATATCAACATCCTGGGCAAAGATCCCGTGGCCAAGCACCAAACTGTCACTGCGGAAACGAGCGAAGCGAAGGTCGATGAAGACGGCGCGATCAGCATCAAGTACGATGAGCAAAATCCTGATGCCTCCTTCACGCTCTACGGCCCCCAAATGCTGTCCCAACAAACCGGAACCGGCTTCACCACCGATCTTGGCGGATATCCCCAAATCGAAATGAACGTCAAACTCCCCGATTACAAGTCTTTGCGGGTGGTCGTCAACGAAGCCGGCAACGCTGCCCCCGAGAGTTTTGCCATAGATCTGAATAAGGGCGATTCGCAGGACCAAAAGGGCAATCTCTATAAGTTCAAGTTGGATGATTTGAAACTGACAGAGGCCTCGGCCGCGCTGCAAGGCAACAAAATGCTGGATATCGGATCAGTGGGCAGCATCGCCGTAAGCCTCACGGGTTTAAAAGGCTCTGGCACAGCCACCCTCAGTTCGTTCAAACTGAGAAAGAGCGAAGGTTTCTTCACTAAATATTTCATCTATTTCCTGCTGATGTCCATCCTCTTTTTCCTGGCCTACACGATCTATGCCACGCCCTTTGTGGCCCTGGGCTATGAAATGACGCCCGACTATCACGAGAGGACCAGACTGCACACCTTTGCCAACACCGTCGGCCAACTGGCCTGGCTGGGCGTGCCCTGGTTTTATGCGATCATGTCCAGTTCCCTGTTCAGGGACACTGTCCACGGGGCGCGCACTCTGGCTGTCGGGGTCGGCATTGTGGTAGCCGGACTGGGAATCATACCGGCGATCTTCTCGCGTGAAACCCAGATCCTGGAAAATGTGCAGAAGGTCGGCAAAGGAATCAAGAAAAACCTGCAGGAGTTCTTCCAGGGTCTGGTCACCACCTTCAAATGCAAGCCCTTCGTACAGATCTGCGGCGCCACCTTCCTCGTGTTCAACGGATTTCAGTTAGGCGCTTCCTTCTCGCTGTACGTGATGATCTACTACCTGTTCTCCGGCAACAACGCCAGCGCCGGAAAACTGATGGGCTGGTATGGAATGCTGACCTCCATAGCGACGCTGGGCGTGATCCAACTGACCGGATGGATCGCCACCAAGATCGGCAAGCAGAGGACCTTCCTGATCACCATTTCCCTTTCACTGATCGGCTTCGCGCTCAAATGGTTCGGCTACAATCCGCAGCATCCCTACTGGTTGCTGATCGCCGCGCCATTTGTAGCCTTCGGCACTGGCTCCCTCTTCACCCTGATGGGGGCGATGATCTCCGATGTCTGCGATTATGATGAGCTGACCACCCACAAGCGCCGGGAAGGCGTATTCGGCGCCATTTACTGGTGGATGGTTAAGATCGGAATGTCCCTGGCCGGCCTGCTCACCGGCGTATTGTTAAAGGTGTCCAAATTCGACCTTGCCCTGGGCGGCGGACAGGAAGCCCGGACCCTGTTTTTACTGCGGGTCTTTGATGTGGGCATACCACTTATCACCTCGGCCATCGCGATCTGGATCATTGCGCGTTACACACTCACAGAAGACAAGGCCTATGAGATCCGCGGCATACTGGAGTCCCGGCGCAGTAAACCGGCAGACACGCCGTCCACTTAGAGGCCTGCCGGATAGGATGCACAGAGGTTGGATAGCGTGACCGCCCGGCAGTTGCTCATCTTGGCCCTCCTGGGTGCCTTGTTGCCCGCAGTTTGGGGGATTGGCCACACCTCTGAGATCCTGCTGACCTCCGCCGCCGGCGATAAACTAGCCCCCCAGAATAATGTGGCATTTCAGACCGGAACGCCCGGCGGCACAGTCCTGCAAGTCTTTCCCGGGGAAGTAAAACAAACCATCGATGGGATCGGGAGTTCCTTCACCGAGTCCTCCGCCTTTGTCTTGGCGCATCTGGATCCGGAGCAAAGACTGGCTGTGATGGAAAGCATTTATGGATCCGGGGGCGCCAACTTCAGCCTGGCCCGCACCCATATCGGAGCCTGTGATTTCAGCGTCAAAGGCCGGTATTCCTATGCCGACGACGGTCTGGAAGACTTCTCCATCGGCGCTGACAAAGCAGGTTTCGACCCAACTGAATATCCCGGGATCAGGGACCGGGATTATGACCTCTTGCCCATGATCAAAGAAGCTTTGGCGATCAAAGGCAGGCAGGCGGAACCTGAACTGCGGCTCATAGCCTCGGCGTGGACGGCGCCTCCCTGGATGAAGGATATCGAAACCTGGTATATCCCCGGCGCGCCCGAAAATAACTGGCAGGGCACCGGCGGATCGCTCAAAGAAGAATACATTCCAGCCTACGCGGAATATCTCCTCAAATATCTTGCGGCTTATCAAAATGAAGGCGTGCCGATCTGGGGCCTGACCCCGATCAACGAACCACACGGCAACAACGGCCAGTGGGAGAGCATGAACTTCAGCCCGCAATCACAAAATGATTTCATCAAAAAGCATCTCGGTCCAGGGCTCCAAAACGGCGGTTTTGCCGATGTGAACCTTCTGATCTACGATCAAAACCGTGACGGGCTGGAATACTGGACCGACTATATCTACTCCGATCCGGAGACTACTCCGTTCCTATACGGTGCGGCGGTGCACTGGTACGAAAGCACGAACCGGGTATATGAAGATGTGTTTGACCGGGTTCACGAAAAATACCCCGATTATGCCATCCTTCACACCGAAGGCTGCATCGACGACCTGGGCAAGGACGCCCCCGGGGGAGTGACCGATCCGGTTGGCTTCAAAGAATCTGGCTGGTTTGGCAATGACGATTTCTGGTGGAGCCAGACTGCCACGGATTGGGCTTACTCGGTCACCTGGTCAGGCGTGCGGGTGGAAGACCACCCGATGTACACTCCGGCACACCGCTACGCCCGCAATATCATCGTCAGCCTCGACCACTGGGTCAACGGCTGGATCGATTGGAATATAGTGTTAGACAGGAACGGCGGTCCCAATCACGTGGGCAACTTCTGCGGCGCTCCGATCATGATCGATACCGAGACCCAACAAGTGTACTATACCCCGGTGTATTATGTCCTGTCACAGTTCAGCCGCACGATCCGGCCGGGCGACAAGGCGGTACGCACCGAGCTGCGGAAAGACGGTCTGGGTGCCGATGACCTGCATGCCTGCGCCACGCTTAACTCAGAAGGGATGCTGAGTGTCCAATTGCTCAATACCACGCAATCGGCGATCGAGTGCCAACTCCAGATCGGTGCAGAATACGCCACGTTGCGGATTCCGCCCAACGCGGTCCAGACGGTGCGGGTCGAAATCCCACAACAACACTGATGAACAAGTTAGTTTTTAATCTGCTGTGCCTGCTCTTGATTGCGGTTGCGGTCTGCTCCTGCTCCACAAACCAAGCGTCCGCAGCAGATCTGGCTGAAGTGAAGCGTCAGCTCGAGTCGGAGCAAACCCTTCAGCCACAAACTCCCTTCGCCCCAAGGGAATTCGACCCCTATCTGAATGGACGTTGGATCGGACAAGCCGTTTCCTATGGCTGTTACCGGCAGGGCCAGGCTCCCGGTGTCAAGGGCCCCAATAAGGCGGAGATCCTGCAAGACCTGCAGATCATCCAGCGACACTGGAACCTGATCCGGGTCTATAATGCCGATGATGACACCCAACGCATTCTGGAAGTGATCCATGAAAACAAACTCCCACTGAAGGTAATGCTGGGGATTTGGCTGGAAAATGAATCGAACCGGCCCCAAGCCAAGGCATCCAATATCGCCAATATCCTGCGCGGGATAGAACTGGCCAACGCTTATCCCGAACTGATCGCCGCTGTGAATGTAGGCAACGAAACCCAAGTATACTGGTCCGGACACCGGCTGGATAGCAAGCTCCTGATCAAGTATCTGCGCACGGTCCGTGCTCACTCAAACGTCCCCGTCACCACGGCCGACGACTATAACTTCTGGAACAAAACGGAAAGTCTTCAAGTGGCGGAGGAGATTGATTTCATAGTGGTCCACATTTATCCCTTGTGGAACGGCAAATCGCTGGACAACGCCATCGTTTGGCTGGATCAGACTTTCCGTGAGGTACAGGGCGTTCATCCCGAAAAACTGGTGGTCCTGGGCGAGATCGGCTGGGCCACGGATTATGATCCCTCCAAGACAGGCGATGGTGAACAGGGCACTCTGATCAAGGGTGAAGTGGGCTTGGAAGCCCAGGAGAGATTCCTGCTCGCGCTTGACGGGTGGGTGCACAACAATCAGATCGTCACATTTCTGTTTGAGGCTTTTGATGAGCCCTGGAAAGGCGGCGGAGAATATACGGCTGCCATCGAAATCGAGAAAAATTGGGGTGTATTCTATGTGAATCGAACCCCCAAAATGTCTTTTACCAGTTACCTGGCCAAGAAAGAACGCTAAATAACATCCTATAAGGAGAGAACAATGAGAAACACGATCATCTTCAGTTTGACGGTGTTCATTTTTATTATGAGCTCCGTTTTGTTGGCGCAAAACGCACCGATCAACTTCGAGACCGGTGGCCAGGGCGCCAATTGGACTTGGACCGTCTTCGAAAACGGCACCAACCCCCCGGTGCAGATTCTGGCCAACCCTCACTCAACCGGGATCAACACATCCGCCACAGTGGCCCAGTTTACGGCCTTGGTTGCAGGACAACCCTGGGCCGGATGCGAATCACAGCACGGCGCGGATATCGGCACTTTCACCTTCACACCCAACAACTGCACTGTGAAGATCATGGTCTATAAGACTGTCATCAGTGATGTGGGAATCAAGTTCGCTTCCAGCAGCGGAGCTTCCTCGGGTGAGATCAAAGTCGCGAATACACTGATCAATCAATGGGAAGAGATCACATTCGATTTTTCCACACGGATCGGCGAAACCAATGACCAGATCATCATTTTCCCAGACTTTAACCTGGCCGGAAGAGTCACCGACAATGTCATCCTCTTCGATAACATCACCTTTTCCCAGCAAATCGCCATTCCGGAACCGGATCTGCCGGCGCCCACACCAACAATTGCAGCCGCCAACGTGATCTCGCTTTTCAGCAACGCCTACACCAACGTACCAGTAGACACCTGGTCCGCTGCCTGGGATATGGCCGATGTGTCAGATGTCCAGATCGATGGCAATGACACCAAACTATACAGCAACCTGGTTTATGCGGGGATCGAGTTTACCACCCAGACTATCAATGCCACTTCCATGACCCATTTCCATATGGATATCTGGACAGCCGACCCCACAGCTCCGCCTGCCGTATTCAAGATCAAACTTGTGGATTTCGGGGCCAATGGTGTCTGGAGCGGAGGCGACGATGTGGAGCATGAACTGACCTTTGACGCCACCACGACTCCGGCCCTGGTGAGTAACGCCTGGATCGGATTCGATATCCCCCTGGCAAACTTCAATGGTTTGACCACTCTGGGTCATCTTGCCCAGTTAATCATTTCCGGTACACCCAACACTGTGTATGTGGATAACATTTATTTCCACAATGGCAACACCGGCAGCGATGATCACACGCTGGCTCCGGTGCCAGCTCAACTGCGCAGTTGCTGGCCCAATCCCTTCAAGCCCGTCACCACTATCGGCTATTCCATCGAAAAATCGGCTCATGTATCCCTGAAGATCTACGACCTCAAGGGACGCCTGGTGGATACCTTGGTGGATGCGAACCTCACCCCCAACAGTTACCAGCAAGTCTGGAATGCCTCTGGCGCTGCTGCCGGCGTGTATTTCTACCGTCTGTCGATCAACGGCGAAGCAGTGGATACCAAGCGCATGGTCCTGCTGAAATAAGATCAGGTCAGCCGGCACGGTTCAATCGTGCCGGCAGGCCTTTCAAACTTAGAGATAAGATAGACTTACCAAGGAGAGAACAATGAGATTGAACAAAACGCTTTTGCTGGTGTTATTCATGATTGCGGCCAACGCCTTGTTGTTGGCCCAATACAACACCATCGACTTTGAGCCGGGAGGCACGGGTGCCGACTGGAATTGGGTGGTGGGCGAAAACGCATCCAATCCGGCTTTGACCTTCCCCGCCAATCCCGTGATGGGCGGCATCAACACTTCGGCCACCTCGGCCCTATTTACTGCACTGGCAGCCGGTCAGCCCTGGGCTTTGTGCTTCACCGACGATATCGATGACTTCCAGTTTGATGCGAGCAATGCTATCGTCAAGATCATGGTCTATAAACCGGTACTCAGCCCTGTGGCCATCAAGTTCGAAGGTGGCAGCGCACCGATAGAGCTGCAGGTATCCAATACCGTCATCAATCAATGGCAGGAACTGACCTTTGATTTTTCCGGTTCCATCGGCAACAGCTACAACCGGCTGGTGATCATCCCGGATTTTTTGGCCAGAACCGAGGACCACAACATCTACTTCGATAACATCCGCATACCAGAGGGGAATCTGACCCCTCCCGCGGTACCTACTGTAGCAGCCCCCACCCCGACCGAGGAACCGGGGAGTGTGATCTCCCTGTACAGCAATGCCTATACCAATGTAACTGTGGACACTTGGTCTGCCGTCTGGGATATGGCGGACGTGCAGGATATCCAGATCGCGGGCAATGACACCAAACTCTATACCAATCTCACTTTCGCCGGTATTGAGTTCACCTCGCAGACGATAAACGCAGCGGCTATGTCGCATTTCCACATGGATATCTGGACTCCTGATCCAACTGTATTTCCCGCAGCCTTCAGGATCAAACTGGTGGATTTCGGGGCCAATGGAGTCTGGGGAGGAGGCGATGACGTGGAACACGAACTTAGTTTCAACTCCTCTTCCGTGCCACCTCTGGTGAGCGAAGCCTGGATCAGCTACGATATTCCCTTGTCAGATTTCACCAACCTGACCACCCGTGAGCATCTGGCCCAATTGATCATTTCCGGCGATCCCAACACGGTGTATGTGGATAATGTGTATTTCTTCGCCGCTGGGACCGGCAACAGCGATGCCACCCTCAGCGATCTCAGGGTCAATGGCACCACTATCCCGGGCTTTATGGCGGGTACTTTAAACTACAGCTATGAAGTGCCTTTTGGAGGAGAAACTCCCACCGTCGGCGCCACGGCCACGGATCTGAATGCCAGCTTCGTGATCAACCAAGCCACGGCCGTACCGGGAACCGCCACTGTCGTCGTGACAGCAGAAGACGGTTTTACCACGCTCACCTATTCAGTGAACTTCACCATGGCTGCTGGGTTCCCCACTGTCGCACCTCCCGCGCCCACTCAGGATTCCGAGGATGTGATCTCCATCTACAGCGATTACTACGGCAACGTGCCAGGCACAGATTTCAACCCCAACTGGGGCCAGAGCACCATCGTGACCGTGGATTACTTGGTCGACGGAATCAACACCCTCCGTTATCAAAATCTCAATTACCAGGGCACCCAGTTCGCCAATCAGGATGTTTCCGCCTATGAGTTCCTGCACGTGGATTTCTGGACCGCCAGTTCCACAGCGCTGAGCTTCTTCCTGATCAGCCCCGGAGCCGAGACTGATTATGTCCTGCCCATCACCCCCGGCCAGTGGGTCAGCGTGGATATCCGCCTCGACCATTATGAGCCTCCCGTCAATCTGGCCAACGTGTTCCAGTTCAAAGTGGTGGGCAACGGAGAAGTGTGGTTTGCCAATCTCTATTTCTGGAAAGAGCCCACTCCTCCCGGTTCAGATGCCACGCTTGCCGATCTCAAGGTCGACGGCGTCACGGTCAGCGGTTTCTCGCCCCTCACCGAGGATTACACCTACGCCATGCTGGAGGGCACCGTGATCGTGCCTCAGATCACGCAGGTGATCACCACTGATCCCGGCGCCAGTTATGTAATCACCCAAGCCACCGCGATCCCCGGCACCGCCACCGTGCTCGTAACCGCCCAGAACGGAATGACCACCAAAACCTACTCAGTGCATTACGCGATCGTGTATCCCAACTCCGTGCCCCCCACCCCGATGCAGAATCCGGCCAATGTCATTTCCATGTTCAGCGACACATATACGAATGTGCCGGTGGATACCTGGCTTACCACCTGGTCGCAAGGCGCTTTGGAAGATGTCACGGTAGCCGGCAATCCGGTGAAGAAATACAGCAATGTTAACTTCGTGGGAATTGAGACTGTGGGACCCAACATGATCGATGTGACCGGCATGAGCCATGTGCATATCGACCTCTGGACACCGGACGCCAATGATTTCCGGTTCAAACTGGTGGATTGGGGCGCCGACGGATCGTATGGCGGAGGCGACGATACCGAGCACGAACTGGTTTATCCCGCTCCTGCGACCGGTGGCTGGATATCTTACGATATTCCCCTGTCTTCTTTTACCAACCTCAACATCACCGGCCACATGGCCCAGTACATCCTATCCAAAAGCCCGCTGGGAACGATGTATATCGACAACCTGTATTTCTATGCGGCCGGTCCCCAGGGTCCTGCCAACCTGACCATCATCGCTTCGCCCGCGGGTGTAACGCTTAACTGGGATCCGGTACCCGGAGCCAGCTCTTACACTGTCTATAGCTCCGATGATCCCTATGGCACCTATCTGCCCGCCACAGGCGGCACTTACGACGGAACCAGCTGGACCGCGCCCGGCACCGCTGACGCCAAATTCTACCGCGTAACGGCCACCCGCAACTAAGATAATAGATCATGCGGCTTAGCTGAGATCGCAGCATAAGCCAACGCTGTTCAGGAGTCCAAAGCGTTTTTGCCAGCCCGACAGAGGCCGGCGGGACGTTTTGGACTTCGAACGGCGGAGCTCGGGAAATCAACTGCCAACCATTAAGGGATACGGGATCAGTGTCGACTCCAAACAGTGAAACCAGCTATCGCCTCACGGAGCAAGGCGAATTCGTCATTACTGGCTACAACTCAACTAAAACGTTCTCCAGTTTCTTTCCCGGCCTGGCCGGTAAAAACGGCATTCCCATGTGGACTTTCTACGTCAATCGCGGCCAGTGCGTCTGCAGCATGGGCGTGGAGGGAAAACACCACCCCATCATGGAGTTTCTGCCTGCCAACTGGGCTTACAATCTCGTTTCCACGCAAGCTTTCCGCACTTTCCTCAAGTTCCCGGACCAAGCGGCTCCGGGCTATTATGAACCCTTTCAAAACCGCTGGCAGGACCAACAGCTTGAGCGCGTCCAGCGGATGATCATCGCTCCGGCCCAACTGACGCTGGAAGAGGAGAATCACAGTTTGGGGCTGAGTTTCAGGGTCGATTACTTCAATATTCCTGAGGACAACTTTGCCGGCCTGGCCCGTAGGCTGACCATCCGCAACCTGAATCCGGAGCCCTTGCGGCTGCAGATCCTGGACGGCCTGCCGCTGATCGTTCCCTGCGGTCTCGACGATTTTTGCCTCAAACACATGCGCCGCCTCTTCGAAGCCTTTGTGGAAGTCACCAATCTCGAACAGCGGGTGCCTTTCTTCAAACTCAAAGTGGAGCCTGCCGACCGTCCGGACGTGGTCAGGATATCCAAGGGCAATTTCTATCTCGGTTTCGGGCCCGAACATGAATTGATCCCCACTATCTACGACCCTGAAAAGATTTTCGGCCTGCGAGGCGACTACTTGTATCCCGAGCAGTTCCTGTCCACCGATCCGGCCGAGCTTTTCTCCGGACAACAGATTGAAAACCGTCTGCCTTGCGCGATGGGATTTGTTGATACTACGATAGCCCCTAATCGCACTTACACTTACACCTCAGTTATTGGTCATGCCGGTTCCACCGGAGCACTGAATGAACTGGTTCCCAATATTATCCAAAGAGGATATCTGGAAAAGAAGGCTGTTGAAAATCAGCAACTCGTTTCGGCATTGACCCAGAAGAACTTCATTTGCAGTTCAGAGCGGGTTCTGGATCAATACGCAAGGCAGAATTTTTTGGACAACGTGCTGCGCGGCGGTTTTCCCCACACCCTCAAAGGCAAGGACAACACCGCCGTTCTGCATCTTTATTCCCGCAAACACGGCGATCTCGAGCGCGATTACAACGATTTCCGGCTCACGCCCACCCCCTTCTCGCAGGGCAACGGCAATTTCCGGGATGTCAACCAGAATCGACGCTGCGACCTCTATTTCAACCCCGATGTCCGCGCTGCCAACCTTGTGCAATTCTACAACCTGATCCAATTGGACGGCTTCAATCCGCTGGACATTAGGGCACTCCGCTTCACGGCTGACGCTCCCGCGCAAGTGGACAAAGTCCTGAACGACTACCTCGGTCCCAGTGCCGCGCAAATGATCGCTCCCAGTCTGCGGGATCCCTTCACGCCCGGCGAACTCATATTGCGCCTGCGCGAGCAGGGCATCACCATCCAGGGCGATCCGGACGCTTTCCTGGGCGACCTGCTCGCCGTCTGTGAGCGGCAGTCCGACACAGCCCACCAGGAAGGCTTTTGGACGGATCACTGGACCTACAATCTGGATCTGCTGGAAAACTTCCTGGCGGTCTATCCCGAAGAAGAACAGCGGATCCTGTTTGAGGACCGCAGTTTCACTTTTTATGACAACTCCCACCGCGTCCAGCCCCGGGACGACAAATACGTGCTCTGGGAAGGCAAACCCATGCAACTCAACGCCGTAGTCCTGGATCATGAGAAGGAACTACTGCTCCAAAACCGCTGTCAGGACGTGAATGTCGTACGCACCGAACACGGCCGGGGCTCGGTTTACCACACCAGCTTGTACGTCAAGTTGCTCTGTCTGGCGGCGAACAAACTGGCCTCACTGGATCCGGAAGGCATCGGCATTGAGATGGAAGCCGACAAACCCGGCTGGTACGATGCCCTGAACGGACTGCCCGGCCTGTTGGGATCAAGTGTCAACGAGACCTTGGAACTCAAGCGTCTGCTTCTCTATCTGCTCAAATGCAGTTCTGATGTTAAGCGTGATGTTACGGTCTTCTCTGAATTGAAACAGTTTATGGAGTCCCTGAACGGGCAGCTGGGCAACAAACGCAGCCCATTCGAGTTCTGGGACCAGGCTACCAGCGCCAGGGAGAATTTCCGCGCCCACACCCGGCTGGGGATCAGCGGCCGGGAGGAAGAACTATCCTATGCCTGGATCGCGTCTTTCCTGCAGGCCGCCCTGGCCAAACTCGATGCCGGCCTCGCCCGGGCCTGGGATGATCAAGCAAATGTGATCTACACCTATTTCATCAACGAAGTGGAGGAGTACGAACAGCTTCAAGTCCCGGACAGCGCTGCCCCAAAATGCAACACGCGGAACCTGCCCTGCTTCCGGGCTCGTAAATTCCGCCAGCATCCCCTCCCCCTGTTTCTGGAGGGTCCCGTGCATTATCTGCGCTGCCGTCCGGACCGCGCGCAGGCCGCCCAACTCGCGGAGAACGTCAGAAACAGCGCTTTGTATGACCAACAGCTCATGATGTACAAGGTCAACGCGCCCCTGGACGCCCAACCGATGGAAATCGGCAGAGCCAGGACCTTCTCCCCGGGCTGGTTTGAGAACGAATCGGTCTGGCTGCACATGGAGTACAAGTATCTGCTCGAACTGCTCCGCAGCGGCCTCTACACCGAGTTTTACCGGGATTTCCGCCACGTCTTCGTCCCCTTCCTGCGGCCTGAAATGTATGGCCGCAGCACCCTGGAGAATTCTTCCTTCATCGTGAGCAGCGCCAATCCCGATCCCTCGCGCCATGGAACCGGTTATATGGCGCGTTTGAGCGGCGCCACCGCAGAATTCATCCACATCCTGCATTTGATGGCTGTGGGCGAAAAGCCCTTCGGCCTCGACCAGGAAGGCCAGCTGCAATTGCAACTGCGCCCTGCGCTGCCGGATTGGCTCTTCACCGCACAGCCGCAAAGCTGTACCCTGCTGCTCGAGGGACAATGGCGGGAACAGGAATTCCCCGCCCACAGCTTCAGTTTCATGTTTCTGGGTGAGATCCTGGTTACCTACCACAACCCCGGCCGCAAGGACACTTTCGGTCCCGAAGGGGTCGCGCCCCACAGCTGGAAACTCACCGGCGCCGCGGGCCAGATTTACACATTCACCGCCCCGGCGCTCAGTGGCGGGATTGCGCAACAAGTGCGCGACCGCCAGATCAGGAGCATCGCCATCGAGCTCCGTTGACCCGGATAATGACTATATAGGAGTATAAAGTAATGCAAGCGATCGAAGACAAAGTCTCCGCCCTCCTGGCCCAAATGACCCTCGACCAGAAGATCGGCCAGTTATTGCAGCCGGAACGCCAGTTTATCACACCCGCCCAAGTGACCCAATATCACATCGGCTCCGTGCTCAGCGGCGGCGGCTCGGTGCCCGGGTCAAACAAGCCGGAAGACTGGATCCAAATGAACGACGCCTATTGGGCCGCCTCCATGGTCCAGGAAGCGGGCCATCTGCCCATTCCACTTATCTATGGCGTGGATGCCATCCATGGCAACACCAACGTTTTGGGAGCGGTGGTCTTTCCCCACAATATTGGTCTGGGCGCCGCGCGCGACCCCGAGCTGCTGGAACGCATCGCAGCCGTTACCGCCAAAGAGATCGCCGCCACTGGAGTGGACTGGACCTTCGCCCCCACCCTGGCCGTGGCCAGAAACGACCATTGGGGCAGGACTTACGAGAGCTATTCAGAAGATCCCAAATTGGTGTCCGAATACGCGCCCCGCTTCGTCAAAGGCCTGCAGGGCAATTTCACGCAGGACAAGGTGATCGCCTGCGCCAAACATTGGGTGGGCGACGGCGCCACGCTCCACGGCATTGACCAGGGCGATATGTGCATCACGGAAGAGGAATTGCGCCGCATCCACGTCCCGCCCTACCAGGCGGCCATCAAAGCCGGCGTCCTCACCGTCATGGTCTCTCTGAGCAGTTGGTACGGCGCCAAATGCCACGGCCACAAATTCCTGATCACCGAGCTGCTCAAACAGGAACTGGGCTTCGAGGGTTTTGTCGTCTCCGATTGGGACGGCATTGACTATCTGGATGAGGACTACGCAGAATGCGTCGCCCAGGCGCTCAACGCCGGCATCGACATGTTCATGATCACTGCCAAATGGCAGGATTTTATCCGCCACACCCACAGCCATGTCGCCTCCGGCCGTGTTCCGCTGGACCGCATTGACGATGCCGTGCGGCGGATTTTGCGCGTCAAGTATGTCTTTGGCATGTTCGAAAAACCCCGTCCCGCGGCCAGGCAACTTTCCCTGGATCATTCCAGCTTCGGCGGACCCGAACACCGCGCGGTCGCCCGCGAGGCCGTCCGCAAGTCCCTTGTCCTGCTTAAAAACGAAGGCGGCATCCTGCCCCTGGATAAAAACGCCCGCATCCTGGTCACCGGCAAGAACGCCCACAACCGCGGCCACCAATGTGGCGGTTTCACCGTCGCCTGGCAGGGCGTGAACGATAAGATACCGCCGGAAGGCGTCGTTTATGACCAGACCGACCACGAAAAACCCCGCGACGCCGCCGAAAATGTGGCTCCCTCCTGGGGCTCGCTGATCGTGGGCGGAACCTCCATTTGGGAGGGCATCCAGGCCGCGGCGCCCCACGCCGTGCTCAGCAACGACGGCTCCGACGCCGATCCGGCCAAACACGATCTGGCCATCGTCGTCATCGGAGAAGTACCCTATGCTGAAATGTTGGGCGACGTCCGTGTGGAAGGCCTCGCCAAGGGTCTCAGAATCGGCGGCGGCTCCACTTCCGACACCGCCGGCGAAGACCTTACGCTGATGAAAAAAGGACCCTACGGCACCCATCTCTATCTGCATGAACTGCACCCCGAGGACCTCGCCACCATCCGCAACGTCAGCTCCAAAGGCGTCCCGGTGGTCTGCGTCATGATCTGCGGGCGGCCTTTGGTGATCGAGCAGGAACTGGACGCCTCGCAAGCTTTCGTGGTGGCCTGGTTCCCCGGCTCGGAAGGCCAGGGCGTGGCCGATGTGCTCTTCGGCGACTTTCCGATCCAGGGCAAGCTCAGCTTTTCCTGGCCCCGCTACGACGATGAAAACTGGAATCTGGGCGACGAGGGCTACAATCCCCGCTTCCCCTACGGATACGGATTAACCTATACTTAGACCTGCATCCGTTGTTGCCGCCCCTGGGATTGTGGCAGATCTTTAAACGCTGCACCGGTTTGTGAAGCCGTAAACCGAGTCATAACCGCATAGCCCGGTTAAGTGCCGGCACAACGTTCCCGGCATTGTCTTTCCCCATTCCAAGATACCCTCGCCCCGGTTATCATTGCGGACTCACTGCGGACTCATTACGGACAAAGTCCGCAG
>CAYXEF010000026.1:0-6366 GCA_964463825.1 uncultured Candidatus Cloacimonadota bacterium
CCCCAAGTCTGCCATTTTCTGATTGACGACCACTGAATAGTGCCCCCCGGTTTGCAAGAGAGCCCAATATCAAGCACTGCTCTCGCCCGCCGCCTGAATCCGGCGTGCAATCTGCGCAGGGGGACGCTGATGATAACGGGAATTCGTTCGGGATAAGGGTCAGGATACGTGCTTGGATGGCTTTGGGATGGGGCGGGGAGAATTTTATCTTGACAACATCCGGGGGCTGGAATTTGAGGATTAAACTCAAGTTTAATCTGGTCCAGTAACTCAGCGGTAGAGTATCTGCCTTTTAAGCAGAGAGTCGCTGGTTCGAGTCCAGCCTGGATCACCAATTGCGACCCCTTCGTCTATCGGTCAGGACACAAGATTTTCATTCTTGTAAGAGGGGTTCGATTCCCCTAGGGGTCGCCATTTGTCTTTGAGAAACCTCAAGCAGAGTCCCGTTCGTCTAGCGGTTAGGACTCGTGATTCTCAGTCACGCAACAGGGGTTCGATTCCCCTACGGGATGCCAGATTTGGCCCGGTTACCAGAGTTGAGCTCCCTTTTTCTTTGGTAACTGGGCTGTTTTTTGCATATATTGTCTTAGATAAAAAGCACAACCAGAGCAAGGCGGCAGATGAAAGACGAGATCAAGTTCGAAGGCTGGTATCCGGAAGCTGTGCCCGACAAACGGATGCGGCTGATCCTGGACAACCGCGGCAACAGGTTCAGCCTGACTGTGAATCCGTGGATCCTGATCCTGCTGGTTTTGTTGCTCCTGGCTGGATTGCTATACCTGGGGCTGTACGGATTTCGTGCCCCCGCGCCGGATAATTCCGCCGCGCTCAAACAGCTGGAGCAGGAAAACCGGCTGCTGCGCGAGACCCTGAACAAATACTCCGCGGAATTGGACTCGATCGCGGCGCGGCTGGACACCCTGAAAGTGCAGCCGGTGCCGGAAGACGAAGCCTACCCCTATTACGGCGAGAATCCCGCCGGCCGGGGCGGCGCCCGGCTCGATCCCCAGCTGGACAACCAACTGGGCAGTTTCGAGACCACCCTGGCCCGGCTCAAGCTGCGCCTGGGCTTTGACCTCAGCTACGCCATCCCCCAGTTTGACCTGCCGGCCGGCTTCCTGCGCCGCGGTGACGGCATTCCCTCTATCTATCCGACCTTCGGCGTGCCGAGCGACGGCTGGGGCCTGCGTATCCATCCCGTGACCCAGGAGATGGAGTTTCACACCGGGCTGGACATCGCGAACCGGACAGGCACGCCGGTTTATGCCACAGCCGACGGCGTGGTCGCCAAAGCACACACCGATCCCGGCTTCGGCAAGATGATCACCATCGCCCACGCCAGCGGCTACATGACCCTTTATGGCCATCTCTTCAGTATCAAGGTGCGTCCGGGTGATGCCGTGCACAAAGGTCAGATCATAGCTTTGATGGGCAATACCGGCCTTTCCACCGGGCCGCATCTCCATTATGGGGTCTTCCGCGACCGGGAGCCGGTCAATCCCAACTCCTATCTCAACCGTATCGATTCCGGCGCCTATACCGGCCTATGAATCAGGAATTGCCGACCGCCTGGCTCTACACTTTTCCCGGCCCGTCTGAGTTCTTTTCCTCCTTATATCACGCCTCACCGGGCCGGGATCTCATTGTCGCCGTGGATAATGGGCTGCAGTGTCTGCATGAGTCGGGCCTGAAACCGGATCTTATTATCGGGGATATGGATTCCGTCTCGCCGGAACTGCTGGCCCGGTATGCTGACACGCCCCGGCAGACGTATCCGGTCAGCAAGAACGAAACTGATACGCAGCTGGCGATCCAGTGGTGCCTTGACAAAGCTTGCGTTAAACAGATCGTGATCGTGAATTCCCTGGAGGGACGCTTCGACCACGCGCTGGCCTTGGTGCAGAATCTGGGATTCCTTGCCGAACGTGGCGTCCCGGCTTGCATCGTGTCGGCGCGGCAACAGGTGTTTTTTTTGGAGGAACGGACTGAGATCAGCGCTTGCGCCGGTTGCCTGCTCTCGCTGCTGGCCTGGGACGGGGCCGCGCGTTTTCTCCATTCTGAGGGATTGGAGTACCCGTTGGACGGTTTGAGTTGGTCGCAACAAACCACACGCGGGATCAGCAACCGCGTCCTGTCCGATACAGCGGTCATCCAGCTCGGCGAAGGCAGGGTTCTGGCTATCCTGACAAAATCTGATTGACAGGATTAATCCCTGTATTTAAACTGGTTTGGCATTGAGCCAAGCAGCGGGAGAAGTATTATGCAAGCATCTCAGGATAAGACCGAACTTAACTTTGAACAGTCTCTGGCAGCGCTGGAAAAGATCGTGGAAAGCATGAGCAACCAGGATCTCAGCCTGGAGAAGATGATCGAGCTCTACGAACAGGGGATCGAATATCTGCAACTCTGCCAGAAGAACATGGAGGTCGCCGAAATGAAGGTCAACATGCTCAACCAGCGTCTCAAGGAAAAAGCCGGCCAGGAGCCCTCCGATGGATAGGAAGGTTTTGCTCAAGAAGGACCTGAAGGAGAAGCAGGAACAGGTCAACATCATCCTGGACCGCTTTCTGCCCCGCAAGGACGAGTATCCCAAAAACATCCACAAAGCCCTGCGCTACAGTGTGTTCGCCGGGGGCAAGCGCTTGCGGCCCTACCTCGTGATGAGCGCCTATCAAATGTATCAGGCTGACGTGGAGCCCATCGTGCCTGTTGCCGCGGCGATCGAGATGCTGCACACCTTTTCCCTGATCCACGACGATATGCCGGATATCGACAACGACGAATACCGCCGCGGCAAGAAATCCAGCCACGCCCTCTTTGGCGAAGGCCCCGCGCTGCTGGCCGGAGACGCCCTGCTGATCGGGGCGTTCGAACTGCTCACCTTCGCCGAGATCAAGACCGAGCACCGGGTGCAATTCGTGCACGAACTGGCCAGGGCCTGCGGCGTGCAGGGCCTGATCGCCGGCCAGATGGTGGATATCGAATCCGAAGGCAAGAAGGCGGACAAGAAGACCATCGACTTCATTCACAACAATAAGACAGCCAAGTTGATCCAGCTCTGCCTGCGCTTTGGCGCTCTGGCCGGAGGAGCCGACGCGAACGATCTGGCCGCCATTGAAGATTATGGCGCCAAGATCGGCCTGGCTTTCCAGATCGTGGACGACCTGCTGGACATTGAGGGCGATCCGGACGAAATGGGCAAAACAGTGGGTAAGGACGCCCACGTCCGCAAAGCCACTTATCCTTCGGTGCACGGCCTGGCGGAATCCCGCCGCAAAGCGCAGGAACTGATCGCCGAAGCCAAGGCCGCCATCGCCGGCCTCGGGGAAAAAGCCCTGATGCTGGACATCCTGGCCGACTATTTACTCACCCGCAAGTCATGACCGTACGTTTCCGCCTGCTCAGCCCCAACGCCCTGCCCCCGCAGCGGATGACGCCACATAGCGCCGGCTGGGATCTCAGCGCCGACCTCGCTCAACCCGAGATTCTGGAGCCGGGCGACCGCGCCGCCATCCCCACTGGCCTGGCCCTGGAACTGCCACCCGGCTTTGAAGCTCAGATCCGCCCCCGCAGCGGCCTGGCGCTGAACATGGGACTGGGCGTGCTGAACAGCCCCGGCACCATCGATGCCGATTACCGTGGCGAGATCAAGGTCATACTGTTTAACAGTTCCTCCGAGACGATTCTCATCCAGCCCTACATGCGCATCGCGCAGCTGGTGGTCTGTCCCCTGACCGAAGTGGAATTCACCCAGGCCGGAGAACTGGCCGCGTCTCAGCGCGACACGGGCGGCTTTGGGCATACGGGTCAGTGAAGAAGGCATAATGTTGCTCAAAGACCGCATCCTGGCTCTCAAGCAGGCCAAGCGCGCCGTGATCCTGGCGCACAACTATCAGGCCGTGGATGTGCAGGATATCGCCGATTTCCGCGGGGACTCGCTCCAACTCTCAATCATCGCCCAACAGACCAAGGCCGAATTGATCGTGTTCTGCGGCGTGCGGTTCATGGCCGAGACAGCTGCCATCCTTAATCCCAGGGTCAAAGTGCTGCTGCCGGTCGCC
The DNA here is from genome assembly GCA_964463825.1 of uncultured Candidatus Cloacimonadota bacterium. Classification (GTDB taxonomy): domain Bacteria; phylum Cloacimonadota; class Cloacimonadia; order Cloacimonadales; family Cloacimonadaceae; genus Syntrophosphaera. Next base: position 4,062 of record CAYXEF010000026.1, read on the forward strand.
GACGCCGGCTGTCCCATGGCGGACATGATCACGGCCGCGCAATTGCGCGCCTTCAAGGCCGAACATCCTGGGTCGCCGGTGGTCTGCTATGTCAATTCCTCGGTCGAAGTCAAGGCGGAGAGCGATGTCTGCTGCACTTCCTCCAACGCGGTCAAGGTGCTCCGGTCCTTCAGCCCGGAAGAATCCATCCTCTTCGTCCCGGATCGCAACCTGGGGCGTTGGGCCGGCTCCCAGAGCGGACGCCGGGTCATTTTGTGGGACGGTTACTGTCCCGTGCATCAGTGGGGCTTCCAGATGGCTCAATTAAAGCGCTTGCAGCACAAGTTTCCCGCATACGAGCTGCTGGCGCATCCGGAGTGTGACGAGGATATCACGGAGGCAGCCGACAAGGTTTTCTCCACCGGTCAGATGCTCGATTATATCCGCACCCACGACAGGCTGATCATTGCCACGGATGCCGCCTTCACGGATTACCTGAGGCACATCTATCCGGACAAGCAGCTGGTCGCTCTCAGCACCCGGGCGCGTTGCATGAATATGCGCAAGACGGGGCTCAAGGACGTCCTGGCCTCCCTGGAGTACGAACAGCATGTGATCAGCGTGGCGCCGGAGATCGCGCAGCGGGCACTCAAGTCACTTGACCGGATGATGGAATTGTCCGCTTGAACAGCTCGGGATCAAATACTTTACTTGACATAATAACCCGCCCGGGCGCGACTGACTCCAAAGTAAAGTATAACGGCCGCCTGCGGCTAAAAGGATACGACAGATGAGTTTGCGCTTTACGCTGATCCTGGTACTGATTACACTCACACTCCTGGCTTGGACATTTATCCACCACCAGTTCGAGGAAAGCGTCCGGCATCGCCTGCATCAGCTTTCCGAGACACCGATCTTTGTCTACAGCACCAATAATGAGTCCCTGGAAAGCCTTACCCGCGACCTGCGCAACGATGTCCCCCAGATCGATTCCCTGATCGTGGAAAGCGGTCAGAACGCCGCGCGGCAGATGCTGCGCGACTACCAGCTGGGCATTGTGCCCAGTACGTTGGAGGATTACGACTTTCCGGATGTCCTGACCATCCGTTTCAAGCCTGAACTGGCTTCCATTCCCGCCCGGCTGCAGGTTTTGGAGATTCTGGCCCGCTACAAGATCCAGCCCGAGGGCATGGAAAACCAGGAAACCGCCTGGAACCTCTTCAAGACCGACCTCGAATACATCCGCGACCGCTGGAGCAACACCACCATTTTCATCGCCTTCATCGTCTTTTTGCTTTTCCTCTTTGTCCGGCTCTACCTGCTTTTGGCCGAGCCGCTCACCCGCAAGGGCATCACGGCCACCATCCTGGAAGCCCTGCAAAAGAAGGAGCACAAAAAGATGCAGACCATGCTGCTGCTGGCCGTGCCGATACTGGTCGATGTGGTCGTATACAGGATCCTGGTGGCGGCCAAACTGATCGAACCGCTGGCCGGAGGCGTGTTCTTCCTGATCCAATTCGCGGTGGTGCTCACCGGGACCATTGTGGTGATGATGCTGGATAGCATGCGCGATACCGGAGACAGCGAGGATCACACTTTCCCGCTCGATCTCCCGCACAGAAACAATGCCCTGGGTTCCTAATGCGCTGACGCTTCTGCGCATTCTGCTGATCCCGCTGTTCTGCTGGCTGATCTTCCGGGCTTCCGGACCTCCTGTGGGCTGGGCTTTGCTGGTCTTTGCCGTGGCCGCCCTGACCGATTGGCTGGATGGCTATCTGGCCCGCAAGTGGAAGGTGATCAGCGACTTCGGCAAGATCGCCGATCCCTTGGCGGATAAACTGCTCGTCCTGGCCGCCCTGGCCGCTTTGACCTGGCTGCCGCCCTTCCGGCTCTGGCTTCCGATCTTCATCGTCATCGCCGCGCGCGAACTGGGCGTCACCCTGCTGCGCGAGATCTACAAACGCCGTGGCTTCATCCTGCCGGCGGACCGGCTGGGCAAAATCAAGACAGTCATGCAGATGACCGGAATAGTGCTGGCTTTCGCCGCCTGGGCCTGGCTGCCCAAATTGAGCCCCGGCCTGGTCCTGTCCGCCAATCTCTGGTTCGCGCTGGTGGCCGTGCTGACAGTCTACAGCGGCTTGCAATACCTAAAACGACAACCCCGAAGCTGAAAGGACCGCACCATGAAAACTTGGCTGCTATTTGCCCTGATGCTCCCACTGCTGGCGTTCTTCGCCTGCGGCCGGGATAAACCCGCCCCCAAATCCTACGATGCCTACGAGGACCTCTTCGATCCCTCCAAACCGATCTCCTATGGCGAGGATAA
>CAYXEF010000026.1:6466-27275 GCA_964463825.1 uncultured Candidatus Cloacimonadota bacterium
ATCATCCTTTACCTGCTGGGGGAGGACGAGGACAAACTGGCAGCTCTGGTCAGTCAGCGGGCCGACCAGATTTTTGCTTATCTTCTGGAGCGCTACCGGCTGCGCCTGGCCCGTCAAGTTTACCAGAATGAGGTCGTCGATGCCAGGTTCTTCGAGGATTTGCCGTTCAGCATCAGGGTCCCGGTCCTCTACCGGCTTTTCAAAGACGACCGGCCAGGCCGCTTTCTCTCCTTCCTGTTCCAGCCCGCCACACCCAACCGCCGCACCGCGGACAGATATGTCTCGGTCTATCACGAACCGATGCCCGCCGATCAGATCGACGCTAAATGGCTTTTCGACAAACGGGAGACCTTGGGCAAAAACTACCTGAACGGAGATCGCATCCTACCTGGCAAATACTGGACGGAGCGGACCAAAATCGCCGGCCACGAGGGCTGGCGCCTCTGGGGACACTGGGTCAATTCCGAACTGGGCGGCGGAGTCGGCGGCGCCTTCCAAACCTACGCATTCTGGCATGCACCCACGCAGACAGCCTATCTCGTCGACAACATCGTCTATTTCCCGGACGGAGAAAAACTCCCGGTCCTGTTGGAACTGGGCATGATCTCCCAATCGCTCGCGGTCAAGTGAACCGTATTTCCCGCCGCAGCCTGGCAGGCTGCCTGTTCAGCCTGGCCCTCGCCGCTTGCGCCGGACCCCGCCTGGCTCCGGAACTCAAGCCGGAAGACGGTTCACGTCCCAACGCCACTTCCATATATTTCTATCTCACGGCTTCGTTAATGCGCGCCCAGGATTCCTATCAATCTGCCCATGTCCTGTATCAGAAAGCCCTGGATGCTGATCCAAACTCGCACGGCATCCAGCGCCAGATCCTGCTCAACGCCCTCAGCCTGACTCAGGAAGCCGATATCGCCGGCGCGGACGTCAAAGGCCTCATCAAGAGCTATGCCGGCGATCTGGCAGCCGATTCGCAATTGCTGTTCGCCCTCTACGATTTCTATGATGAACTGGAGGATGAGGCCGGGTTGCAACGCGTGTTAAAACTGCTGGACCAACACCACCCCGGCGCCCTGACCAGCATCCAGCACTTCGTATATGCCAGCAAATACCAGAACCGACAGGAACTGCGGTATCTGGAGACCGCCCTGAAGCAGGCGCAGGACCGGCCGGACGACCTGCTGCTGCTTTCGCGGCTGTTCTACTTTTTCGACCCGGCACAGCGTTTGCGTGCCCTGCAGCGCTATCACGAGCTGCGGCCCTCCGCTGAGTCCCACCAATTGCTGGCAGACGCCCTGGTCGACGCGGCCGACAGCGTGGCGGTCAACAGCTATCTGGCCAGCCTTGACTATCCCGAGCAGCGTGAGCAATTCAGCTACTTCGCACAAACCGCTTTGCAAAGCAACCAACCCCGGATGCTGCTGCCCCAAGCCGCTAACTGGCTGGCCAGCCGTGATTTGGATCTGATGGGCTATCTGGGTTTGGCAGCGCTGCTGGAAAACCAGACCGGGCTGCTGCGGCAGTTAAGTGTGGAACTGGCCGGCCTCAACGCCCCCGAGTACGAAAAACAGGCCCTGCGCGCGCTGCTCATTGCCGCCTCCTTGCTGAACGGCGAGACCCATTCCCTGACCGGCCAATTGAATCTGCTTTCCGAAACAAGATACTTTGCCGATATCTTCCATTACTATGACTACGCCCGACACTATGCCCGAAACGATGCGGAAACTGACTCCACCGCAGAGGATTACGCCGGGTTTCTGGATCAGGTCCGCACCCGGATCGCGCTGCCGGCCGCGGCGGCCTACCTCAGCGAACTCGCCATCGCGGAGGCGGAATCCAGTTCCCCAGCGCTGCTGGAATCACGGTATCAACTGATTCTCTGGCTGCGTGAGCGGACCTTGCTCTCGGTCGCAGATTACAGTTTCCTCTCGGGATACTACCACGATCAGGGCCGAACCGAGGCTAAACATGACATCCTGCGCGAAGCCCTGGCTCACTATCCGGAGCAGACCGATTTTTGTAACGACCTGGGATACAGCCTCTTGCTGGAGGGAGGAGATCTGGAGGAGGCGCGGGCGTTGATCGAACGCGCGCTGCTGCTGGAGCCGCAAAACCCCTATTTCCTGGATAGTTTGGGTTGGTACCACTATCTCAAGGGGGACTATGACCGGGCGCTGGAAATCCTTGCCCCGCTTGCAGATATGCAGGATCTGCCGGCGGAGATCGCCTGGCACCTCGGAGCCGTTCACCTGAAACTGGACAACGGAGAGCAAGCCAAGAAGTTCCTCCAGTTAAGCATCGAAATCGGGGGTGACCCCGAGAGCGTCAGCCTGGCCGAAGAAGCGTTGCGCAGCTTGCCCTGATCTAAACTCAGGGACAAGGCAGCTGCTTCGCCATCCACAATCGTAGAAGCCCGCCGCCTTCCCAACTATCATTGCGGACTCATTGCGGACTCACTGCGGACTTTGTCCGTAATGAGTGCGCAATGATAGCGCAATGATAGCGGGAGCCGAAGCCTGGAGCCGTCGGCCCAAAGAAAAGCCTTGACAGGAATAATACCTTGAAATACAAGGTAACTTGTCTGTGACAAAGACAAATAAAGGCTTTAAGGATAAGCAATTATGCCCTATGAAGATCATCTTCGGCAGATCTCCGAACTGGATCCGCTGATCCACAATCCCGCCCGCCTGATGATCGTCTTTCTGTTGGCCCGCAGCAAGAATATGGATTACACCACGCTCATGCAGGAGACGGGACTGACTTCCGGCAACATCACCACCCACCTGAACAAACTCCTGCAAAGCGGATACATAGACATGCGCAAGAGTTTCGTCGGCCGCAAACCCAACACCACGGTCCAGATCACCAAGCAGGGTCTCGAGGCCTATCGTAAATGGGGCGCGCGCGTGCTCTGGTCCTTGCCGGACAGCCAGATCGTGCTGCTCAAGCCCGAGGCCAGCGACGCCGAGTCCGACACCGCTGGTTTCGCAGACAGCCTGTTGCCGGAAATCCGGCACTTGGTTGCGGACGAGGCTGCCGGAGTCGCGCCGTTCTCCGGGCCGGCCACCGGAGGACATCAGGTGTTGCCCGGAAAATTCGATCCCGCCTTCCATCTGGGTGGGGAAATCCCTGCCAGGCGTTATCACGAGGTGCTGGTGGAGCCGGTTCCCGAGCACCGGCCCGTGCCGCAGCAGCTGAGGCCCGGCTATCAGCCCATCCAGGTTTGGTCCTACGCTTCGTTGAAGCACAATCCCAACGCGCTTTCCGAGTACTTTTTCCTGCAGCCGGAAAGCCAGGCGATCAAGGTGCTGCAGGAGTTTTATCTCACCGGCCATTTTCTGCCTGTCTGCTGCGAAGCCTCCCACTGATTTTCACTCCATGATCTTAACACCATATTCCACAAGGAGATAATATGATCTCAAAACTCAAGCAAATGACTGCCCAATTGGACGCCGATTACTTTGACCTCCGTTACGAGACCAAAAAGGTCGAGCGGGTGGTGATGAGCAAGGGCGAAATCCGCGCCTACGGATCCAACCTGGGCGACGGTTATGTGCTGCGCGTGCTCAAGGACGGTGGTTTCGCCAGCGTTAGTTTCACCAAACCGGAACAAGCTCCCGCCGCGGTGCGCAAGGCTTTGGAGAATGCCCGCGTTTTGGCCGCGCATCAAAGCGAACCCCGCCGCCTGACTCCGGTCCCGGCAGTGAAGGACACCGTCAAGGCCGTATTGGAAGAGGATCCACGGCAAGTTTCGCTGCCGGACAAACTTGACCTTACGCGGCACTACTCCGACTTGCTTATGCAGCAACCCTCCGTCGCCAATGTCGACATCGAATACTCGGACACCTGGCGCGACAAGTATTTTCTCAATAGCGAAGGCTCCGAGATCAACGAAGAACTGGTCACCACGCGGTTGGCCGGTTCGATCGTTACTCAGGACGGTTCTTTGACCCAGACGGTGCGCGTGTCCTTCGGCGGCAGTGACGGTTTCCAGAGAGTGCGCGGCCGCGAAGCCGACGCCCTGGAAAAAGCTAGGATCGCCGCCGGCTTGCTCAAGGCGGAACCGGTCTCGGCCGGCAGTTATCGCATGGTGCTTAATCCCGGCATGGCCGGCGTTTTCACCCACGAGGCCTTCGGCCACTTCTCCGAGGCCGATATCGTGCGCGATCTGCCCTCCTTGCGCGATAAAATGAAGATCGGCACCCAACTCGGTGTGGAATTCCTGAACATCGTTGACGATGCCACGCTGCCCGGGCAATTGGGCCGCTATACCTATGATGATGAGGGCGTGGCGGTCCGCCGCGTCAACCTGATGACCGGCGGAGTGCTCACCGCGCGTCTGCATGACCGTTTCACCGCCGCCGAGCTGGGCGAGCCGATCACCGGCCATGCTATCGCCGAAGATTATCGCTACGCGCCGATCGTGCGCATGGGCAACATCTTTATCCAGCCAGATAAATACAGTCTGGAGGAACTTCTGGCGGCCATGGGCGACGGCCTTTATATCGGCGAGCCGATGGGCGGCCAGACCTCCGGCGAAAACTTCACCTTCGGCGCCAACTACGGCTACTACGTGAAAAACGGCAAACTCGCCGGCATGATCCGCGACATCAACATCGTGGGCAACCTCTACCAGACGCTGAGGAATGTGGTCATGATCGGCAGCGATTTCGTGCTCAAGGAATCCGGGGGCTGCGGCAAGGGCCAGACCAACATCCGCTCCTGCTTCGGCGGGCCTCATGTCTATTTCAAAGATCTCACCGTGGGAGGTAAATAATGGATAAGTTACTGCGACTCGCCATGCAGCAGGCCGACCAGGCGGATGTCTATTTCGAGGAAGGATCCTCGGACAACGTCTCCTTCGTCAACGGCAAGCTGGACAAGGCCGATACCTCGCTCTCTTACGGCATCGCCCTGCGCGTGATCAAAAACGGCCGCGTCGGCCTCGCCCACACCCGCAACCTGCTGGACCGCCAGGCCTTGGTCGAACAAGCCCTGGCCTCCGCGGAGAACGGCATGGAGGTCAATATCACCCTGCCCCTGACCAGGGATCTGCCCACAATCGACAGCTACGACCCCGCCATCGAGTCCGTCAGCAAAGACGAACTGGTGGCCTCGGGACAGCGCCTCATCGACTATGTGGCCCAGCGTACGCAGGGCCAGTTCAACCTGGATTTCGGCTATACCAGTGCCCGGGAAGGCATCATGAACAGTGCCGGCACCGAACTCTCCCGGCGCGGTTCCCACTTCGTAAACTACGCCCAATTGGTCTTTCCCGGCACCGGTTCCGGGCTGCTGGAGTTTTGCATGGAGAAGAGCCCGGTGTTGCTGGATACAGCGCAGCTTGACCGCATGCTGGAACTCTACCGCATCAGCGAGACCCAGCTGGTCCCGCCGACAGGCCCGCTGCCGGTGATCTTCACGCCCTACAGCCTGTTTTTCCTGTTTTCGCGCTTCTTCGCGGCCGCCTCGCCGGTGAGTTTCTACAACAAGGTCTCGCCGCTGTTGGATAAATACGGGGAACGCATCTTCTCCGAGCAGATCAGCATCCGGCAGGATCCTTTCGATCCTCTTCTGAGCAACTCTACGGCCTTCGACGGCGAAGGCACTCCCACGCGGCGTCTGGACTATATGGACAAGGGTGTCTTCAAGTGCATTCCCACCGACCTCAACTATGCCCAGAAACTGGGCCTCGAGCCCACGGGCAACGGCTTCCGGGGCAGCCACGAAGCACAGCCCTCAGCCCAGCCGATCAATATCTGCATCGATCCCGGCACCAAGACCCTGCAGGAAATGACCGCCTCCCTGGAGCGCGGCCTGATCGTCTATTCGCTGATGGGCGGCCATTCCGGCAACATCCTCAACGGCGACTACTCGGTCGGTGTGTCCTCCGGGTTCTACGTCGAACACGGCAAGATCGTCGCCCGGGTCAAGGACTGCCTGCTTTCCGGAAATCTCTACGACACCCTGAACAAGGTGGAGGCGGTTGAATCCGCCACCCAAAAACTCGGCTCCTACAAAGTGCCGTCCATCCTCTGCCGCGACATCAGCGTGGCCGGGAAATAGCGCCAATACTGCTTATCAGGGACCAGGGACGCCTCCGCGGCGTCCCTTTCCCTTTCAGGCTTTGGTTACGGCTCACAGCGCCGGAGCCCGGAGGGACATTTTCATTGACAAAAACAGGGCCCTGTTTGGCATGGTCCCCGCCTCGGGTGATTAGCTCAGCTTGGTTAGAGCGCTACGTTGACATCGTAGAGGTCACTGGTTCGAGTCCAGTATCACCCACCACCTCTTTTGCCGCGGGTGATTAGCTCAGCTGGTTAGAGCGCTACGTTCACATCGTAGAGGTCACTGGTTCGAATCCAGTATCACCCACCATCTTCCCGACAATTCACACCAGGTTACGATGCTGAGCTTGCCTGCCCGCCGCCTCCGGTTATTTTGTCCGGTATCAAACAAGGAGTGTGAACATGAACAAAGCGATATTGACTACTTTGCTGCTGCTTCTGGCCCTGGCGCTGGGAGCGCAGACCGGGCTCTACAATATCAGTTTCGGCGCCACCAAGGACGAAGTGATCTCCATCCTGGAAGACCAAGGCCTGGAGGTGGCAGAGGACAATGGCACCTGGGTGCGCATGAGCAATGCCGGCAGCGTGCCGCTGGACTCAGCTGAACTGAGCTTCGACGAGAATGACTACACCCTCTATCAGTGGTACCTCTACTTTGTCCCGGAGGAGGACGCCGAAGATTTCGACGTCGAGACTTACGTCTTTGAAGCCTTGCTGGATCAGCACGGCGAGGTCTATGAATGGGACGATTATCTGGAGGAGTATTACTGGTATCTGGACGAGACCCATTGGATCTATACCGGATACGACTGGGACTATTACGGATATTGGGTCAGTTATGAATCCGAGCGTCCCACAGAAACTGACGACGATGACGACTACTACGAGGATGAATAGCAACTCCTGTTACAATAGACGCAGTTCGGTCATTTAACCGATATCACACAAAAGCAAAGACCCGGCAGCAAAGCCGGGTCTTTTTCTATACAAGGGAGAGGATTTACTTGACCAGGACGGCTTTGCGGGTGAGGATGCGATCCTGCACCTGCAGGCGGACGAAATAGATGCCGGAGCCGCAGTCACGGCCCTGATCGTCTTTGCCGTTCCAGGCCAGTTGGTGCTCGCCGGCGCTTTGGCTGCCGAGCTCGAAGCTGCGCACCAGTTGTCCGCGTTCGTTGTGGATGCGGATGTTCACCTCAGCCGGCGCAAAGAGGCGGAAGGGGATGCTGGCACTGGGATTGAAGGGATTGGGGAAGACCGGCAGCAGCTCGGCCAGGCCGGGGACTTCGCCAGTTGACTCATTCGCGCGGCCTTGTTCGAACAGCGTGACGGTGAAGGGATCGCTGCGTCCGCAGAGGTTGAGGCTGTGGCTGCGCCCGGCGGAATCGGTGGCTTTGAGCGTGTATTGCAGCGTGTTTCCGAGTGTGGGAGTGGGGATGGTTGCGCCCCAATTGTCTCCGGCGATCCAATCCAGCGGTACGGTCACCCAGTTGGTGCAGACGCCGCTGGAGTTGTCGCGGTAGCGGTAGGAGACGTAGGTGCTGTCGTTGTCAACGGAATAGGCGGACTCGATCTCGGCATTCAGACTCAGCCAGCTGTTAGCCGCGGCGGTGCTCACAGGCGTATGCCAGAGGTGGACCATGTTTTGGTCGAAGACCGTGTTGGTGCGGCAGTGAATGGCGTCGTCGGAGAGGAAGGTGGAGCTGTAATAGCCGACGACGGTATAGCCGGGCATGGCGTTCTGGTAGGTCTGAATCGCCGCGAGGTCATAGCTGGTGGGCGTGGAGGAGGATTGGGGCACGTAGATCTTTTTGTTCAGGATGAAGGAGTTGGTGTAGGGCTGGTTATTGGGCGCGTAGGCGCGGTAGATGCGGTACGGGGTGCCGTAGCTGGAGGTTTTGGCCTGCCAGGCAGCGACCGCGGATTCTAGCGCGGAGTAGTTGGAATGGTTGGACGGCACTTGCGCGATGATGACCTTATCGACGTCCAGGAGCTTGCCCCAGCAGTCGATGTGGTCGATGGAGCCGCTCAGCAGCGGATCGCTGTAGATTTGATACTCGTCCACGCCGAGGTAATCCACAAACATCTGATCGATGTAATCCCCGGTCAGCAGAGCGTTTTCACGCAGGACCAGATCGGTGGACATGGCCTTGCCGTTGCCGTCGGTCATGATATTGCCGCCCGTGGCTGTGAAGTTCATGGTGTAAGCGCCCAGGCCCAGATAGTTGGCGACGCTGAGCGGCACCACGTCATCCAGGTAGCGGGGGCGGTTGTAATTGAAATCCACGATCTTCATCTGTCCGTTGCCGTCAAAGATGGTCCAGGGGCCGTAATCCCTCGTCCAATAAGAGTTGGTGGAGGCGTTGATGTAGCGGACGTTGGCCATGTTCATGCCGCTGATGCCGGAAAGTGCGGAATTGCAGGCACTTTGGCTGGAGGAAGCCACCACCACATAGAGCAGGGCTTGGTTGGAAAGGTCGGCGATCAGGGCGTTGGGCAGGCCGAAGGGATAGCGGATTATGGTGCCCGCGGCGGGTTCCCATTCAGCCACAAAGCGCGGTTCGGGCAAGGGTTTGGCGGGTTTGGCGATCGTGACATCGTCGACAAAGATGTTGTTGCCTTTGGCGCTCACACCTTCGAAGACCAGGTAGCGTGCGTCGCCGCCGGAGCCGGGCGGCAGATCCAGCGTGTATTTGTACCAGCCGGCATCGCGCACGTAGGGCGTGGAGGAGGTAAGACGGTAGATAGTCCCCAGCAGCGTGGCTCCCGTGAGGCTGGCGGCGGTGTTGTAATGCACGCGCACCCTGTCCGCGCCGGTGGCGGTGTCGCGGTAGATGCGGAAACTGACGGTGTAGCCGTCCTCGGGCAAATTGAGCGGTGGCGTGACCAACACCCCGCAGGTGCCGGAGGCGTAGGAATCGCTGTAGTAGCGGGTCATGCCGGCGCCGCTGAAGGGGCTGCAGCTGGGATTGGAGCCGGACGTGACGCGGTTCCAGATCCCGGTGCCGGTGCCGGCGGTGCGGAAGCTTTGCCAGCCGGTGGGCGGGAAGGTCGTGTCGTCAAAGCTCTCCGCATGCGGGAAAACGCTGATCGGGCCGGGCGGGGGCGGGGGCGCGCCGGGGAACGTGAGTTGCAGTTGATTGATGGAGGAGATCCGGGTCCCTGAGGGCGGCGAGGAGGGTGAGGGATTGCTGCTGCCGTTGTAGTGGAGGCCGGTGTAAGTGCCGCTGGCAAAGGTCCGCCAGTAGATCTCTCCGCTGGAGCGGCCGGAGGAATTCTCATCCACCGCCACGACCAGATTGTCCGTGTTGTTGTAGGCGAACGGCGTACTCAGCGTGATCTGCAACCAACCTGAGGAAGGGAAACTGACCGTGCCGCTGAAGACCTGGGTCAGGCCTGTCAGGGGCACCCAATCCGATGTGGAAGCAAACGCTGTCTTGCTTGTGTGGCCGAGGTAGACGGTCCAGCTGCCGCTGTTGGAAGGCGTGGTGGTGGTTGACTTGTAGAAGCCGATCTTCTCGATGTTGCCCGCGTAGCCGATCTGCGTTTTGGTGTAGATCTGCTGTGTGTAACTGTAATAACCGCGACAGCGCAGGGGCACATACTGCGAGGTCGCGGTCCCGCTGCCGATGGTGACAGTGGTTTGGCCCATCAGGCTGACCGCCAGGCAGGTCAGAAGCAAGATGGGAATCCAGGCTGTGAGTCTTGTGTTCATGGCATTTCTCCTTTTTAACTGGGTAAAAACACTTCTCTGGCCGGCTATGTCTGGTAGTGAAAAGAACGCGCGCGCACCCAGACCGCGGTTGGCGGATTGGCACGAGCCTGACTTAAGTTGTAACAAAATCTCCAGTGAGTCGGGCGGACTCAGGCCTGTGTCCCTACATGGCTGATCGGGAGGGGACTCCCTAGTCCTTCACATTTGACAATAGTCTAACGCCGTTAAAGTTGTCAAGGGATTTTTTTGATCTGAATTGGATCGACACGGTTAATATTTCTGCATTTGTATTCCAAAGCCAAAGATGACTCCCGAACTGTCGGGAACCACTTCCTTGCCGCGCAGCCTTAATCAAGTCTTAATCAAGCCTTAATCAAGCGTTAATAGTTAAGGCTTGATTAAGGCTTGATTAAGACTTGATTAACGAGCCGGAGCAAGGGACAAAAAGCCCTGATCAAGCGAGCCAATGCGCTCCAATCACCGCAGGTCAAAGCCCGGGATCCCGGCTGCTCCTGCGTCTCTGTCGCGGGTCGTGAGATTCTTTCGCCGAGGGATGAGACCGGCCGGGTGTTTTATTTGACTGTGAGACAAGGTCAGCTCGGTAAAAAAGGGATTGACAATAATGGCGGTCTTGGCGCTGATGCAATTTCAATGAAGAAATACTTGAAACGGCATAGGAGTAAGCGTATGAAATCAGGCATACGGCTTTTGCTGCTGCTGCCTCTGGCCTTATTGCTGCTTTTCGGCTGCAACAGGACGGGCGAAGGCATGCAGGGCGGACTCACAGGCACGGGCGTGGAAAATCTGGAGGTCTCGGATATCCCCCACGATGGCGGCGATGGGCTCATCGTCAGCTGGAAACCCCTGCCCAAAGAACGGCGGATCCAGGAATACCGCATCTACCGGGGCATTCATCCCGACTCGCTGTTTTTCCTGGCCTCGGTGCAGGTCAATGTCAAGACCGGCGTGGCCTCGGACATGATGTATTACTACGACAGCGGCTACAGCACCCTGGTCGACCTCGATTCGCCTGGCAAACTCAAGCACGAAAGGGGCCAGCCTGGAAGCATCCTCTACCGGGGCGTCCCGCGCGATTATGAGATCGCCGCCCGCCTGAGCGAAAAATTCGATCTCTATACCCAAATCCCGGACAAATACTACTACTATCGCTCCGTCAAGGCGCGCTCCGCCGACAAGGAAGACGAGAATGTCTATGCCGGCATCAAATTCCAGCAGCAGACGATCCTGGCTTCCCTGCGCTCAGCCCAGCCTGGACAGGAACCGGTCCAATACTACTACACGGTGGTACCGGTGGACGAACGCAACCAGTATCTGGGCATCGCCAAGCCGGTCGCGGGATCGCCTGTGGACGACCGTCCGGACAAATCGCCCGGCCTCTATTGCGTGGCGCTGCAGGATACGCGCAAACTCCACTTCGAATGGGAATTCCCGCTCAACCGCTCCGACCTTGCCGCCTATATGATCTACGGCATTCCGGCCATGGCGGACAGCGTTTGGAACCGCCTCGGCGAGGACGCTCAGCAGGAGATAATCGCCAGCTCCGGCATTCCGATCGCACGCGGTCCCGTGGGCGGCGGCAACCTCAAAAACTACTGCAAACTCGGCGAGGGTGAGGAGCAGCCTTTGCCGCCCGGCCTGACTTGGGAAGCGGCCCAAAACCTGCGTTACACCATCCAGTTTCAGGATTACGGCAATCCCATGCCTTCGCCGCTGAGCAAACTGGCCGCGCCGCTGCCGCAAATGAGCGCTGACCTGCCCCTGCGCGCGGAATACTGGGTCGAAGACAAACCCATGGACAAAGGTGACCGCATCGCTGTGACCTGGGGCCATCCGATCATATCGCTGACCAAGTCCACCACCTTGGGCAAACAGGGCACCACGCTCAAGATTAACTATCAGATCAATAAAACCGATGCCCAACGGATCAGCAACATCTATTTCGAGTTTTACGAACCAGGCCAGACGACTCCCTTTGTCAAGATCAACGAGTTTCACCAGGACAATATCATCAAGATCAAGATCCCGCAGAAATACAGCCTGCGCGACCGGGATCAGATCCCCAGCGACAGTATGCTGGTCAAAATGACCATCGCCACCAAGCCCTACACGCTGAATCCCAAGTCTGGCCGGATCAGTTACGGCAAGAAGCGGCTGGTGGAAAACTATGTGCTGGAGCAATATCTCAAGCCCGATCCGGTGATGATGGCCTATATGCCGACCAGACAGCTGTTCCGTAACGGCCAGGAGATCTCATCCATCCAGAATGTGGTGTACCGCAAAGCCTACCGCGGCAGCGCATTCTCTCTGAGCAAGCGCAACACCGCCTACGAGAACAACCTCGACGTTACGGTGCCCTATATCGCCACCGTCGGCCAGGGCGTGCTGGGATTCAACTTTGTTAAGAACGGCACGCTTTGGACCTATATGAACGGGCAGCGCTTCTCGCGCAAGCTGGAACCGGGCGAAAAAGCCCGCGGTCTTGCATTGGTCTCCTCCGAGATCGACCTTACTTACGACGCCGAAAACAAGACCGTCCTCAACACCAGCATCTACCTCGACGAAGCGCGTAAGAAAGTGCAGGATCTGGCAGAGCAGCTGAAAAAAGACCAGGCGCAGATCAAGCTCCGGCAGGCCGCGCTGGCCACGGCTCCGCCCGATTCCCTGGCCGCCATTCAGGCCGAAGTAGCAGCACTGCAGGGCGGAATCGATAAGCAGGAATCGCAGCTCAAACTTTACCGGGAAAACCAGTTTTTCCAGACGGCGCTCAAGCGCTCCGGCAACGCGAGCCTGATGCGTTATGTGGCCTCGGTGCGCGAGCCGGAAAACCGCAAGCACACCTACATGGTGGTCAAGACCAACGGCCGCGGCCTGTTCACCGAATCCGCCCCGGACACCACCAAGACCGGCGAATTCAACTATTATGGCCCCATTTCCAACTGGTTTGACTGGAATAAACTGCTCACCCTGATCGCCGTACTCATCTTCGGCATCGACGTGGTGGTCTTCGTGAATCTGGCCAAACGTGGCAAGGACCTGTATCTGCGGCCGATCGCCGGCTTGCAGGAAATCGACAACGCCGTGGGCCGCGCCACGGAAATGGGACGCCCAATGCTTTATTGCATGGGCAACGGCGGCCTCTCCGATGTGGCGACCCTGGCCTCCATGGGCATCCTGGGCCAGGTGGCGCGCAAGGCCGCGGAGTATGACACCAAACTGGTCGTACCTTGCTACGACTACATCGTGATGCCCATCGCCCAGGAAATCGTGCGCGAGGCGCACTACGCGGTGGGACGGCCGGACACCTTCGACAAGAACAACGTGTTTTACCTCACCTCCGCCCAGTTCGCTTATGTGGCGGGTGTGAACGGCATCATGATCCGCGAACGCATGGCCACCAATTTCTTCCTGGGTTATTTCGCCGCCGAAGCCCTGCTCATGACGGAAACCGGCAACGCCGTCGGCGCCGTGCAGATCGCGGGTTCGGACGCCATCACCCAGATCCCCTTCTTTATCACCACCTGCGACTACACCCTGATCGGCGAGGAACTCTACGCCGCATCGGCCTACCTCAACCGCGAGCCGATGCTGCTGGGTACCCTCAAGGCGCAGGACTATTTCAAGTTCCTGATCCTGGTCTTCGTGATCGCCGGTGCCGTGCTGGCAAGCTTCCAGGTGACCGGTCTGATGCAACTCTTTCCCTTAAAATAAACGAGGTCTGATATGAAGAAGACTATACCCCTGATGATCGTAATGATCGGTGGATTGATCTGGTTGGCCTGGGTCTTCATTCCCCACCGGTATCTGCAGGATGTGTTCTACTATGAGTTTTACCTGCCCTGGGCCCGCGCCATGGCGCCCTTCGGTATGCTGCTGGGCGTGATGAGCCTCTCCATGATGCACTACAGCAAGATCCGGCGCAAAGCCCCCAAGTGGCAGTACAGTTTCTTCTTTTTTGCCGGTTTTATCGCCACTTCTCTGGCCGGATTCATCGGCGGGACGCAAAAAGGCGGACTCTATATGTGGCTGTTTGAGAACATGGGCATGCCGATGAGCGCCACGATGTTTGCGCTTTTGGCTTTCTACATGGCCTCCGCCGCCTACAAGGCCTTCCGCGCGCGGTCTCCGGAAGCCACGGTGCTGCTGGTCGCGGCGATCGTGGTAATGCTGGCGCAGGTGCCTCTGGGCGTCAAGATCAGTAAGCACCTGCCGGAGATCTCGCAATGGATCCTGGACGTGCCGAACCTGGCCTCGAAACGCGGGATCATGCTGGGCGTGGGACTGGGCAGCGTGGCCACGACGCTCAAGATCATGCTGGGCATCGAACGCTCCTATTTGGGAGGTGATTGATCATGGCCGAGAAAATGAACTTTTTCGAGCGCCTGCAGAAGCTTGACCGGCACTGGATCTACATCATTATTGCCCTGGCCATCATCATCCCCCTGATGATACCATACAATTCGGACAACGTCACCTCGCCGCCCACGGAGAACGTCTACCAGATGGTCGATTCCTTCGCCGGACGAGAGGATCGCGCCATCCTCATGAGTTTCTACCACGACGCTTCCACCATGCCGGAACTCTATCCCATGCAGGTCGCCATCCTGCGGCACTGTTTCGAACGCAACGTCAAGGTCTTCATGCTCTCCTTCCTGCCCACCGGCGCCCCGATCATTGACATGGCGATCAACACGGTGAAGGAGGAATACCCCGAAATCAAGTCCGGCACAGACTACTGCAACTTTGGCTATATACCCGTCACGCTGGCCATGCCCACGGTCATCGGCATGGGAGACAATATCGCCACCGCCGTGCCCACCGACGCCGAAGGCCGCAAGGTCGAAAACCTGCCCATCATGAAAGGCATCACCAACTACAGCGAGATGAACCTGGTGATCGAGTTCTCCGGCTCCGTCGCCGGAGGTTACTGGCTCACCTATGCCCGGCCGAAATTCGGAACCAACATTGCCGTGGGCGTAACCGCCGTGATGGCCGCGGACGAATATCCCTACCTGCAAACAGGGCAATTCATAGGCATGCTGGCAGGCCTCAAGGGCGCCGCGGAATACGAGAAACTGGTCGATGTCTTTGCCGCCTACCGCACTCCGGGCGAACCGATGAAGCCGTATGTGGACGAAAGCGGCAACAAGTTCGTACCCGGGCGCTCCTTCAGCAAGGATGTCCTGGCCAGGCCCGAGATCCAGGAATTGATCCGCATCACACCGCAAACGCAGGCCAGATTTACCCCGGCCGAGTTTGCCAAGTTCATCGCCAGTTATCCCCCCGAGGAGCAGGCCAGGCTGGAACAGGCCAAAACCCTGGAGGGCGACCGCATCGTGCTCGACGTCAGCAAAATGAAAGCGGAAAACTTCAGCCAGGGCACTTGGTCCGATCTCAACCGCATGACACGAAACATCCTCTACAAGTTCAAGGTCGCACGAATCGGCATGAACGCCCAGTCCGTGGCGCACATCATGATCATCGTGTTCATCGTCATCGGCAACATCGGCTATTTCATCCAGAAAGCCCGTACAGCGAAGAAGTAAAGGGAGGAAATCATGTCTTTCGAACTATTCAGCAATCTGGTGGGTGCCTTCTTCACCCTCTGCATCTTCTCCTTCCTTTACAAGGACAATCCTTTCTATCAGATGTCCGAGCAACTGCTGGTGGGCATCATGCTGGGTTATTCGCTGGTACTGACCTATGAGCGCGTGTTCATCCCCTTCTTCTACCAGCCGATCTTCCTCAAACAGCAATGGATCCTGATCATTCCCAGCATCATCGGTATGTTCTATCTTTTACGTTTCACGCGCAAGCTGAGCTGGCTAAGCCGCTATCCCATCGCCTTTTCCATGATGGGTGTGGGCGCTTCGGTGGCGCTGGCCATGCACAATATCGTGCTGGTGCAAATGCGCCAGGCCATGGTTCCGCTTGAGAATATCAACCTGGCCCTGATCTTTGTGGGCACCATAGCTGTGCTGCTCTACTTCTTCTTCTCCAGGGCCCATACCGGACTTTACGGCAGGTTCGTCAACATCGGCAAATGGTTCATGATGGTGGGTTTCGGCGCTTCCTTCGGTCTCACCGTGATGGCGCGTATCTCACTGCTGATCGGCCGCATCCAGTTCCTGGTCAACGAGGTCTTCGTCATGATCCGGAACGCCATTGCCGGTTAATGCCGGCCAAAAAAAGTAATCCTTGGGGGAAGCCGGTTGCGCTTCCCCCGCTTTGATTCAGATCCTTTTTCATAGATATCGAACCCACCGGGAGAGGCCGATGTATAGAAACTCTCTGCTTACGGCGCTGTTGCCGCTGATCCTGCTGCTGGTGCTGGCCGCTTGTGCCCGTCAAGGCGCAGACGAAGCCCATGTCCGCGACTTTTCCGTTATAGACGCGCCCCACGACGACGGCACCGGCATCACGCTCAAATGGCGCCCCCTCGACAAGTCCCAGCGCATCATCCAATACAACATCTACCGCGGCCACAGGCCCGACAGCCTGTTCCTGCTGAGCAAGATCGAGGTCGATCCCAAGGTCGGCGTGGCCAGTCAGTGGCTCAGCTTCACGGATCGGGACTATCTGCCGCTGGTAGAGTTTGAGACCGCCCCCGCCAGGTTGCGCCCTGAAAAGCAGCAAACTGCCACCGCGAAACTGTTCAAACCCGTTCCCCGAGATGCGGAGATCGTGGCAAGCCTGCTGCCCCATTACACCCTGATGGGCGACATCAACGCCGCTAGCTATTATAAATCCTCACGCCGCGTCGCGCTCAAGGGCACGGCTGGAGAAAACGTCCACGCAGGTTACCGCCTCACTCAGTTCAACAACATCTACGCCAATCCCAAAGCCGAACACCAATACCACTATTGCGTGGTCCCCGTCGCCGAGACCGGACACTTTTTACCCGCCACGCCGGTGTTGAGCGCCACACCGGTGAACAACCGGCCGGATTCCACCGCCGTGCTGCACACCGCCTATCTTGCCGACACCCGGGAGTTTCGCTTCGAATGGACTCCCCCACTGGGCAGCACGGACATCATGTCCTGGTCGGTCTGGCTGATGCCCAAAACCGCGTTGCCGCAATACCGGTCCAACCAGGCGGCCAACTCCGCCGCCCCGGAC
Source organism: uncultured Candidatus Cloacimonadota bacterium (assembly GCA_964463825.1). Classification (GTDB taxonomy): domain Bacteria; phylum Cloacimonadota; class Cloacimonadia; order Cloacimonadales; family Cloacimonadaceae; genus Syntrophosphaera. Next base: position 23,384 of record CAYXEF010000026.1, read on the forward strand.
AGCGTGTTCAACGCCAATTGGCAGCGCCAGTCCATATTACTACACGAGATGCAGCCAGCCTATTGGTCGCAGGTTTTTTACGACAAAGCCCGACCCGCGGACAACGGAGTCCAGCTGCCTCCTGACGGGCGTTTGGCGGATTATCTCCCGGTGCTGGTCTACAGCGATTATTGGGCTTCTGAGGACGGCAGCCGCGAGCAGAGTTTCAGCACCGCCGCCCTGGGCGAAAAACTGCAGTTTCACAATACCAGAGAACTGCCCATGTTACCGGATTATCAGGTGTTGGACAAGCCCAATGACAAGGGCGACAACATGATCGTCTCCTTTGGCAGGCCCTTTGCCTTCGTGACCCAGGCCACCTACACCAACAAGGCCAAACGCCGCCTGCGTATCAATTACGAAATCTCCGGCAACGGCTATCAGGAGATCGATCGCCTGCGCTTCGAGTTTTTGGATGATTCGGGCCAGCCGCTGGGGCAGGTCATGGAACTTTATCCGGACAAGATCATCCGGCTGCGCCTGCCTGAAGGCTTCAAGCCGGGGACGGACATTCAGGTACGTGTGTTTGCCAGAGTTTTGGGAGAAAAGGACTTCGGTCCCCAAGCCCTGGAGCAGCGTATCGTTTACGACGAGACAGCCATCCGCTATGCCGGAGGCGATGCCTTTTGGGACGGGCAAAACCTCAACCGCAATTTCTATGACATCTTCAGCCGCAACAAACTCAGTCCCACACTCAGCCCCGGCATGCGCATCGGCGCGCTTTCCCGCAATTACGACCACACCATTTCCTTCCCTGCCACACAGTATCCCGCCATCACGGGTTATGACCCCGCCAGCGGCCTTCTACTCACAGACCACCAGTTCACCGTCGCCATGGATCCGGAGCAAGGCGTGGCCTGGGTTCCCTCCCTCTACCGGCAGGATGCGGCAGCCTATCTGGACACTCTCGCGGCAGGGATCGCAGGCTTGAAGAAGCAGATCGCACCCGGCGATTCGACCTCGGAGGCGGCGTTGGAACTGGCAGCCAAAGAGGCAGAACGGGACTTCATCCTTTCGCAACCTGCCTACCAACAAGCCGCCGCAGCCAAATCCGACCGCGCCTGGCGCAGAGTGCTGCTGGCCGAACTGGATAGAAACTCCAGATCCTACACCTACGGCCTGCTCGCCACCAACGGCAAAGGCCTCTGGAGCGACGAAGCGGATTTGCCGCCGCAGCCGGGCCAGCCCGCGGACCGGAACACCGTCTGGCACTATCCTGTCGCCCAATGGTTTGACCGCACCAAACTGGCCACCCTGATCGCCTCCCTGATCATGGGCGTGATGGTGGTCTACGCTTTGGTGATGACCCGCCGCAAGGATCTGTATATCAGGCCGATCGCGGGTTTGGAGGAGCTGGACAACGCCGTCGGCCGCGCCACAGAAATGGGTCGCCCCGTCATGTTTGTGCCCGGTTGGGGCACCCTGGGCGAGCCCTGCACCATTTCGGCCATGATGATCCTCAACCAGATCGCCAAAAAGACCGCTGAATATGACATCCGCCTCATTTCCCCGCATGTGGACTATTTCGTGGTGCCCCTGGCCCAGGAAATGGTGCAGACCGCCTACAGCGAAATGGGACGCCCGGACGCCTACAACAACAACGACATTTTCTTCGTCTCGGACACCCAATTCGCTTTCTGCGCCGCCGTCAACGGCATCACGGTGCGGGAGCGCATCGCCACCATTTTCTACATGGGATATTTCTACGCCGAAGCCCTGCTGATGACGGAAACCGGCAACCAGAGCGGCGCCATTCAGATCGCCGCCTCAGACGCCATCACCCAGATCCCCTTCTTCATCACCACCTGCGATTACACGCTCATCGGTGAGGAATTTTACGCCGCCTCCGCCTATCTCTCCCGCAATGTCGAGCTGGTCAGCATGCTCAAGGCGCAGGACTATTTCAAGATCCTGATCGTGATCACGGTGCTCGTAGGCGTTGTGCTTTCCACCCTGCACAACAACACATTGCTCAATTTCCTGCCTTTCGAGTAGCTTAGATTCGGATCACCTGACCAGAGCGACTTTGACTCGGGCCCGCGTCTGGCCGCCTGAAACCAGTTTGACGATATACACGCCGGCGGGACAAGCTCTGCCCACCTCATCCCGGCCGTCCCAGATAATAGATCCAGTCCGGATGGCGCTGGCAGCGGCGGTTATCGTCCTCAATTTGCGTCCTCTGAGGTCAAAGACCAGCAGGCTGGCATCCTCGCAGAAACCAGTGGGAATGGAGATCGAATCTGCTTTCAGGAGTGTGGTGTCGGTGAAAGGATTGGGCCAGGCTGAAAGTGTTCCGACGCTGGGACCGGGAACCATCACTTCATCGCTGTTGCCCACACTGGCATTGATTTTTGCCACCCACGCGTCCATGTCGCCTTCGCAGACTAGGCTGTGCGGGCCAAAGGCCACGGAATCCATATAGCCCCCGGTGGTATAGAGATCGGAGCCGCAGACCACGAGGTCGTTGGCGTCGTCCGTATAGTCGCTGCCGGCGCCGAGGGCCCGGAGCCAATTGCCCGCCGGATCAATGCAGGCGATGAGAACGTCGTAGTCACCGTATGCGATCAACAGGCTCAGTCCGACATCCACGCTGGACTGGAACCGCCCCGCCAGCCAGACATTTCCTTCCGCGTCCAGATCCATACCGAAGGCCTGATCGCTTTCCACCCCGCCTTCGCGCCGCGCCCAGAGCCAGTTTCCGTCCGTGTTCAGTTTGCAGACGAAGAGGTCGTAGCTGCCGGCGCTGGCCAGGATCTCAGTGCCCCAATCGCCGCTTTCCCTGAAGTAGCCAGCGCAGTAGAGGCCTCCGCCACCCAGGGCGATAGATGTGCCATGGTCATAATGCCAGCCCCCGGCCCGCCGCGCCCAGAGCCAGTTGCCCTGCGGATCCAGTTTGGCGATCAGGACGTCGCGTTCGCCGGCGCAGTCAAGGCTGTGGGAGCCAAAGTCCGCCGTCATTTGGAATGAGCCTGTGAGATAGATATTCCCCCCGGCGTCCAGGACAAGGTCATCGCCCCAGTCATAGCCCAGGCCGCCGGCGCCGACCGCCCACAGCCAGTTGCCGTCGGGATCGAGTTTGGCCACGAAGCCATCCCAGCTTCCGGCGCAATTGAGGCTGGTGCCGCCGATCACGGCATTGTAGCCATAAAATCCGGTCACATAGACCTTGCCGGAGCTGTCGAGCGCGATACCCATGCCCCGGTCGGCGTTGACTCCGCCAGCCCTGGCGGCCCACAGCCAGTTGCCGTCCGTATCCAACTTGGCGACGAAGATGTCGTAGTCATCCACACCTGGGCTGTTCAGCGTGAAGGGGCCAAAATCGGCGCTCACCGAGAAGTAGCCCGTCAGGTAGGCGTTTCCCGCGCTATCCACGGCGATGCCGGTGTGCTCCTCACCCCCGGAACGCCGCGCCCAGAGCCAGTTGCCGGCCGGATCGAGTTTGGCGACGAACAGGTCCCGGCCTCCGGCGGAACTCAGCACGGTGGAGCCGAAAGCCGCGCTCTCATAGAAAAACCCCGCCACATACACATTTCCCTGGTTATCGCAGGCAAGGCAGGTCCCTTCGTCCCAGAACTGGCCGCCGGCTCCATTCACCCAGAGCCAGTTTGGCGCCTGGCCGCATAGCCACGCCGAGGACAGCAGCAATATCAGCATCATAAACGCAGCCCTGATCGCCATAATTTTCACTCCTTGGTCATTAGATGAATATGTTTCAAACTAAACAAACTGCTGTCCCCTATTTGTCAAGGTAGAATCCCGGCCCGGATCAGGACTGGGATTCGACCGGGACTCCCAGGTGCAGGAACCAGAAGCCCGGATCCCGATCAGCAGGTCCTCCGTGTATTAAGTATCA
>CAYXEF010000027.1:0-26871 GCA_964463825.1 uncultured Candidatus Cloacimonadota bacterium
CTTTATCAAGCCTTAATCAAGCGTTAATAATTAAGGCTTGATTAAGGCTTGATAAAGACTTGATTAAGAAGTTTAGGCAAGAGCGAAATCCGACCCGGACAAGATTTGACTGGTGAATCGTCGGGAGATCGCAAAGGTTGACTAATGGGTGGATCAAGAGCAAAATCATCGCGTTTCGCCACGGGCTCATGTCAATGCGGGCAAGGGTTCGCCAGATCAGGGTAGAACACCGAGACAGCGAGTGAAAGACTGCCATACTGGAGATAGCGGGTCAATTAACGGCCGAAGTGGAACAATCCTTGCATGTAATAAGAGGCAGAATATTACTAAAGTAAAAAGTTGGCTAACATGAAGAACCTGATTTGCGCACTGCTCCTGATCCTCGGCCTGGCCTGGATGCCGGCCAGCGTGGTGTTCAACTACACCCTCGACACACCTGTGATAAAAACCGACGGCAATTTCAGCCGCATAAGCCTCTCCGGCGGCCAGAGTTACGGTCTGCCGGGCCAACCAGATTTGCCCTGGGTGGGCACCAAACTACTGCTGCCCCTGGGCGAGGCAGCGAGCGGGCTGGAAGTGAAACTCAGCTCTCCGGTCAGTTTCCAGCTGGACCGTCCGCTGGCGCAGCTGCAAGCCCAGTATCCCTTTTCCAAGGCCGATCTGCCACCCCTGACGGAACCTGACCCGGCCATTTACGGGAATCCTCAGTTCTGGCCTGCGACCACCCACAATGGCGTGAACACCCAATTCCTGGCCGGACACCCGATCAATTTTACGGCCATCTGCCCCTTTGCCTACAATCCCGTCAGCGGCGAACTGGTCTTTTACCGCAACCTACGGGTGGAAATCCAGACCTCTCCCACGCCTGCAGCGAGTTCCGCGCTCAGCCTGCTGAAAGAAGACACCTTCACCACCCAGCGCCTGCTGAACAGCGTGGATAACGCCGAGGCCGTGCCCCGCTATCAGACCCGGCTGAACGGCTTTGAATACCTGATCATCTACGATGCCGCCAAACTGGCGCAATGGCAGCCTTTCATCGACCTCCAAACCGCCCGGGGCACAGTGGTCGGCCTGAAAACGATCCAGGATATCACATCCGAATTCACCGGTGTCGACACTCAGGAAAAGATCCGCAACTACATCATCAGCGTTTATCAGACCAACGACCTGCGCCACGTGCTGCTGGCCGGCGACACCGACGTGATCCCCCACCGCGGCCTATATGTCAATTTCGGCCAGGCGGGCGAGGTCGACGCCGATATTCCCGCCGATATGTATTACGCCTGTCTGGACGGCACCTGGAACACGGACAACGACGCCTATTGGGGCGAAATGTACGAGAGCGACCTGGCGCCCGAGCTCTCCATTGGCCGCTTCTGCTACAATTCGGACGCCGAGATCGCCAACTTTATCAACAAGACCAATTACTACCTCAACGAACCTGTGGAAGCCGAAGTCGCCACCGCCCTCTTCATCGGTGAATGGCTCTGGGACGGACCGACCTGGGGCGGCGACTATATGGACGAAATGATCGGCGGTTCCAGCATGCACGGCTACACGACCGTAGGCGTGCCCAACACCTGGAACATCAGCACCCTCTATGACCGCACCTTCGGCTACGAAGAAGCCTGGGGCGGCACACAGCTGCGTCCGCTGCTCTCGCAAGGCCCAACCCTGGTCAACCATCTGGGCCACTCCAACACCACCTATTGCATGCGCCTGAACGCCAGCCAGGTGTCCGCGACCTCGATCACCAACAACGGAACCGATCACAATTTCTCCATTCAGTTCACCCAGGGCTGCTACGCCGGCGCTTTTGACAACCGCACCACCAGCACGGGTCAGTACACCTCGGACAGCATCACGGAGAAATTCACTTCGATCGCCACCAGCGCCGTGGCCATGATCTCCCACTCCCGCTACGGCTGGGGCATGCAAGGCTCGACCGACGGTGCCTCGCAATACATCCACCGCCAATACATCGACGCCATCTTCGGCGAAAACATCTTTGAACTGGGCTACACGCTGGCCGACAGCAAGATCGACAACATTCCCTTCATTTCGAACAGCCCGGTGATGTATTGGGTCACCTACGAAACCAACCTGTTCGGCGATCCCGGCCTGCTGGTCTGGAGCGAGACGCCGCAGGAAATGCTGGTGCAATTGCCGGCCTATTGGACCGTGGGGCTGAACAACTACCAGATCCAGACCAACGCGCCCCACGCCAAACTGCGGTTGACAGACGCTTCCGGCGTTATTGCCGAGGCCACCGCTGACGCAACCGGTCTGTTCTCGCTCAACCTGATCGAATCGCTAACGCCTGGCAATTATGGCGTTCACATCATTGCCCCCAATTTCTATGCCTGGCACCAGACGGTGACCGTGCAAGCCAGCAATATGCCCTATATCGTGGCCACGCAAGTGGAGTGGCTGGATGCCGACGGTCTTTACCACACCGGAGAAGTGGTGGGCATGAACGTCACCATCAAGAATGTGGGCCTGGTCAATCAGGTCAGCCCCGGTATGATCAACCTGGTCTCGAACAGCCCCAACATCGTGGTCCTGTACAGCACCTACGGCTTCGATCCCCTGGCGGCGGCCGATTCCACCCAGATCAACGGATTCTTCAGCATCCGCATCCAAGGCAACTACCCCGATCACAGCTATGCCTATCTGAGCTTCGAAACCAGCTTTGACAGCTATACCGCCACCACGCCTGTCGTTTTGCAACTCAACGCACCGTCGCTCAGCGTGGATAGCTACGCCTTCGTCAACGACACGCCGCTGGTCATGCCCGGCGATGCTCCCCAGCTCAGTCTGATCCTCAGCAACACCGGCTCCGGCAACGCCTACAATCCGCTGCTGATACTCTTTTGCGACGATCCGCTGGCCAGCCTCAGCGCCTTCGAGGTCACGCTGACTCCCATCGGACACGACAGCATCGCCAATTACGACAATGTGTTCAGCGTGCAGATCTCGCCGGACGCCCAAGCTGGCAGCGCCGTAAACATCGGTTATATGCTGGGCGCGGAGAACGGCGACGTGCGCGAAGGCACTTTCACGATTTATGTCGGGATGCAGAACTACAGCTTTGAAGCGGATATGGCAGGCTGGAACAGCCTTACGCTCAATCCCAACTTCGTCAATCAATGGCATCGCTCCAACGCCCGTAACAACACCGGCGGCGGCAGCTGGTCCATGAAGTTCGGCGGCCAGGGCACTGCGGATTACGCCAGCAGCGCTTACGGGGCTCTGGAAAGCCCGGATATCGTATTGGGCCAGAACGCGCAATTGCTCTTTCACCATTGGATGGACGCCGAGACCCATTCCAACCCAATCTACGCTTGGGACGGCGGTATGGTGCAGATCTCGGTCAATGGCGGCGCATGGACACAGATCTCGCCCGTCGGTGGCTATCCCTACCGCACTTACAACAACGCCGCATCGCCCTTCCCGGCCAATACCAACGTCTACTCCGGCAGCTTCGATTGGACTCCGGCCACCTTCGACCTTTCCTCCTACACCGGCACCGCGAAGTTCCGCTTCCTGTTTGGCTCGGACGGTTATGTCACCGGCGAAGGATGGTATCTGGACGACATCCACGTGGATGGTGAATTCGTCAGCAACGGCGAGACTGTGGTCGAAAGCATCCACTTAGACCTGCACGAGGCCTATCCCAATCCCTTCAACCCCAGCACCACGCTGCGTTTTGACCTGCCCCAAAGCGGCGCTGCGCGATTGGATGTTTACAACGTCAAGGGCCAGTTGGTGCGCAATCTGGTCCGCGGCGATCTGGCTCAAGGCATGCACAGCATGACCTGGGACGGCCGCGACGATCAGGGCCGGAACGTGGCCAGCGGGGTATACCTCTATCGCTTAAGCAGCGGCAGCCGCACACTGACCCGGAAGATGATGCTGATGAAATGAGACGCCAGGCATCGGAGCGGTATGAATGAAGATCAGGCCTGAGACCAGACTGCTGGTGCTCACCGGCGCCGGAGTCAGCGCGGAATCCGGAATCAGCACCTTCCGTGACCACGGAGGGCTGTGGGACAACCATCGCGTGGAAGATGTCGCCACCCCGGAAGCCTTTGCACGCGATCCCTTGCTGGTGTGGAACTTTTACAAAGAGCGCTGGCGAAAAACGCTGGCAGCCAGGCCCAATGCCGCGCATCTGGCGCTGGTGGCGCTCGAACAAAGGCTGCAGGATAACTTCCACCTCATCACCCAAAACGTGGACAACCTGCACCGGGAGGCCGGCAGCCGGCGCTTGCTGGAAATGCACGGCTCCCTGCACAGTTGTTTCTGCACGGGCTGTGACGCCAGATACGCGCTTGCGGACATCGATCTGGAGCAGGATCTGCCCTTATGCCCCAGCTGTGACGAGCCCCTGCGGCCTGATGTGGTTTGGTTCGGAGAGATACCTTATCACCTGGAGCAGATTGACCACCTGCTCAAGAACTGCGACGTGTTCCTGCTGGTCGGGACCAGCGGCGCGGTCTATCCCGCGGCCGGTTTCGTAATGACAGCCAAGTATCTGGGTGCCCACACTATGGCGGTGAATCTGGAGCCTCCGGGAAACTCGCAATTTGTCGACGAATTCCACCCCGGCAAGGCGGGCGAGATCCTGCCCCGGCTGCTGCGGGAGTGGTTTCCGGACTGAATTGGATTAACCGCTTGTGAATGAGCTCAGGGCACGATACGGGTGCCGGTGCGTCCGGCAAAGGCGTCGACGATCCGCTCGATCGAGGTGATCAACACAGACTGGCCGCCACGCTCGATAAAGTCGATCGCCGCCTTGATCTTGGGCCCCATGCTGCCGGCCGGAAACTGGCCTTCCGCATAGAATTTTCGGGCATCGGCCAGGTTTAGGACATCCAGATCCCGCTGCGCCGGTCTGCCATAATCGACGGCGACTTTATCCACCCCGGTGAGGATCACAAAGAGGTCTGCCTCGATGTTCAAAGCCAGCAGCGCGCTGGCGAAATCCTTGTCGATCACGGCGTCCACCCCTTCATAAGTACCGTCGGACTCGACATAGATCGGGATCCCGCCGCCGCCGGCTGCAATCACGATCTCGCCGCGTTCAACCAACTCACGGATCGTCTCCGCCGGTACGATGCGCTGCGGCAAGGGTGAGGGCACAACGCGCCGGAAGCCTTTTCCGGCGTCCTCTTTGAGGGTCCAGCCCAAGGTTTTGCGCAGTTGCTCCGCCTGTTCGGCGCTGTAATAGGTGCTGCCCACGAACTTGGTGGGATTGAGCATGCTGGGATCGTTCTTATCGACCACGACCTGGGAAATGATAGTGATGACCTGCTTGTCGATGCCGCTCAAGTGCAGGCGGTTTTGCAGGCTCTGCTCGATCATGTAGCCCATGGTGCCTTCTGTGGCGGCATTGAGCACGCCCAGAGGCAGCGGGGCGATGCCTTCCTTTTCACCGGCTTCCTGCTGCCGCAGAAGATTGCCCACCTGCGGGCCGTTGCCGTGCGTGATGGCGAGTCTGTAGCCTTGGCGGATCAGTTCCACGATGCCGCTCAGGGAATCGCGGGTGTTGGCAAATTGTTCTGAAATGGTGCCTTGTTGGCCGGCCTTGATGATGGCGTTGCCGCCCAAGGCCAAAACGGCTGTTTTATTCATGTAAAACCTCTCATCTTGATAAATGCTTTGGGGCAGACGTCACTCTGCCCCAAATATCTTACTGGCTTGCTGTGATTGGTTTAGAAATCCTTCAGGACGTCGGCGACGGTGGGTTTGCCGATCTCCTGGAGGTCGTATCCGACCTGGCAGGCAGGATGCTTGATCTTGATCAGGCGGCGCAGGTCGATCGGGGTGGCGATGACCACGCCTTCGCACTCGGTGTCGTTGATCGTCTTCTCCAGATCCTTGATCTGCTGGTCGCTATAGCCCATGGCGGGAAGCAGGACACCGATATCGGGATATTTCTCGAAGGTCTCGGCGATCTCGCCGACAGCCCATTCACGCGGATCCACGAGGTCGGCACAGCCGTATTTCTCGGCCGCGATCACGCCGGCGCCGTAGGTCATTTCTCCGTGGGTGAGGGTGGGACCGTCCTCCACCACCAGCACGCGCCGGTCGGTGATGATCTCAGGCTTGTCCACGCTCAAAGGCGAGGCGGCGTCGATGATCTGGGCGGTCCTGTTGATGGAGCGGATGTTGGCGCGGACATCGTTGATATCGTCGAGGTCGGCGCTGTCGATCTTGTTGATCACGATGACATCGGCCAGATGCAGGTTGGTTTCGCCTGGATAATAGGCCAGTTCGTCACCCGGGCGGTGGGGATCGACGACCACGATGTTGAGTTGTTTGTCGGAGCAATAAAAGGGAATGTCGTTGTTGCCGCCGTCCCAGATGATGACGTCGGCTTCTTTTTCGGCTTCGCGGATGATCGCCTCATAATCCACTCCGGCGTAGATCACGCTGTTCATGCGGATATGCGGCTCGTATTCCTCCATCTCCTCGATAGTGCAATTGTGCCTGGCCAGATCTTCCAGACCTGCGAAGCGTTGGACCTTTTGTTTGACCAAGTCGCCATAGGGCATGGGATGGCGGATGGAGACCACTTTGCGGCCTTTGGCTTTGAGGGCCTGGATGACCGCACGCGTGGTCTGGGACTTGCCGCAGCCGGTGCGCACGGCGCAGACGGTCACCAGGGGTTTGCTGGTTTTGATCATGGTGTTGCGAGCGCCCATGAGCATGAAATCCGCTCCTGCCGCGGTCACCAGGGAGGCTTTATGCATGACGACCTCGTGGGGCAGGTCGCTGTAAGCCAGCACCACCAGGTCGACTTTGTGTTTTTGGATCAGTTCCTTCAATTCCGCTTCGGGGTGAATCTCAATGCCGTTCGGATAGAGGCTTCCCGCCAGTTCGGCCGGATACCTTTTATCGTCGATGCCGGGGATCTGGGTGGCGGTGAAAGCCAGTACTTCGTAGTCGGCGTTATCGCGGAAGAATACATTGAAGTTATGGAAATCCCGCCCGGCGGCACCCATGATAATCACTCTGCGTTTCATTTTCTACTCCTTGATCTGTATTGATTTATGTTCTGTATGGCAGGTTTAAAACTCCCACTTAGGCGTCAAGGAAAAAAACCGAAGGCACCTATTGGCTGCGTAAAGATATCACTTGACGAAATGCCGGGCTTACAGGCTTTGGTAACGTAAATGATACGCATTAGGAGTGATTCATGTCCCGGCGAATTCTGCTGATCCTGCTGCTGAGCCTCGCCACGGCCGGCCTGCTGGCCCAAGCCGAGACGGATTCCCTGTATTTCAGGCCGCTGGAAGCAAACGAATATACGCTGGACATGATGTACTCCGCCGAATTGAACCGCCTGATGGTGCAATTGGATTTCAGCCTGCCGCGCGCATCGCTGGATCCCGGAGCGCACTATGGCGTGTTCCTACACCGCGAGGCCATCCTGCAATCGCTGATGGTGGCTGATTCATACTCGACCCACTATCTGGTCGACAGCCTGCTGGCGGTACATTTCGTGCCGCCTTTGAGCAAACCGGAGCTAGTGGCGCCGGACAGCCCGGCGGCCTGGTTCGGCGTGACGCTGCCTGAATTCAATTCTCTGCCGGCGACGGTCAAGATCCGTCTCTGGTACTACATTCCGGTGCCGCCCTTCAGCGCAGAGCCTGGACTGATCAGCCGCACGAGCATCGCTGCGGAATCGTTCTGGTATCCGCGCAACCTGAGCCGCGATTGCAAGGTGAACCTCAAGCTCACCACCGTGCCCTACATGACGCTGCGGGTAGGCGAACTTCTGGTGGTCTACGCGGACAATCCCAATGGCTATGCCCGCCTGCACGAGATGAGTTTCACGGACCGCGCAGCGCAGCCATATTCCCTATATTTGATCAAGGATTGAAGCTAAATTAGCTCAGTTGGTAGAGCAGCTGATTCGTAATCAGCAGGTCGGGGGTTCGAGTCCCCCATTTAGCTCCAGATAATCAGACGCCCGGATTCCCACAGGGAGCCCGGGCTTTTTTTTGCCAATTCCTGCCGGCGGCTGGCTTGCCCGCTTCCCGTAGACATCGCTTTGACTTCGCTTGGAATGTTCGGGAAGTTAACGGGAAGTCAGCTCCAGGCGGGGGAGCAGGAAGCCGGGGCGAAACCGGGTCAGAGTTCGGCTTTGTCGCTCAGTTCGAGCCAGCGGGCCAGTTTCTCCTGATGCGCGGCATTGAGGAGTTCCAGTTGCTGGCTGAGCCGCGCGTAGTCCTGCGGCGACCAATGGGGGTCGGGGGAGTTGAGCGAGTCCTCCAGAGCGCCGAGCTCGGCTTCCAGAGCGTCGATTTCCCGGGTCAGCAGTTCGTATTCGCGCTGCTCGTTGTAACTGAGGCCCTTCTGGGCGCGTTTGGGACGCAGGACCACCGGGCTGCGGGATCGCTCCTCGGCCTCTTCCCGCCAGTATTTCCGGACCAAGAGATAATCCGAGTAGTTGCCCGGGAATTTGCGGATTGATGTACCCTCGAAGATGAAAAGGTAATCCACGCAGCGGTCAAGAAAATAGCGGTCATGCGAAACGACCAGCAGACAGCCGTCAAAGGCGTCCAGATAGTCCTCCAGTATCTCCAGGGTGCGGATGTCCAGGTCGTTGGTGGGTTCGTCCAGGATGATTAAATTTGCCCCGAACATCAGCGATTTAAGCAAGTACAGGCGCTTGAGTTCGCCGCCGGAGAGGGAGGACAGTTTCTGCTGCTGCATTTTGCCGTCGAAGAGAAAGCGTTTGAGCATCTCTGTGGCCGTGACCTTGTTGCCGTCTTTGGTGCGGATGACCTCGGCGTATTGTGCGATGTAGTCATAGACGCTGAGGGCTGGATCGAAGCTGTCGTCTTCCTGGCGATAGTAGGAAAAGCGCGTGTTGACGCCGACCTTGACGCTACCGAGGTCGGGCTCGGCTTCGCCGGTGATGATCTTTAGCAGGGTGGTTTTGCCGCAGCCGTTGGGACCCAGGATACCGATGCGTTCGCGGGGCTGGAATTGGTGGTCGATATCCTCAAAGAGCGCTTTGCCGCCATAGCTTTTACTGAGGCGGTGCAGTTCGAGGATGGTCTTGCCCAGGCGGTGGGTGGTGAAGGAAATATCCAGCTCCGCATTGGAGATCAGGTAGGACTTGGAGATCAGTTCGCGCACGCGGTCGACATGGTTCTTGGGCTTGGTGGCGCGGGCTTTGGCGCCGCGTCCCAGCCAATCCAGTTCCTTTTTCAGCTGAGCCTGGCGCCGCGTTTCCTGCCGCTGGACCTGGGTGGCGCGGATCAGTTTGCCGCGCACGAAATCCGAGTAATTGCCCTCGTAGAGATAGCAATGACCGCTCTCGATCTCGAGGATGCGGTTGCAGACGGCGTCCAGGAAATAGCGGTCGTGGGTGACGAAAACGCAGGTCTGATTGGCCTCCGCCAGATAATCCTGCAGCCATTCGATGGTCTCCAGATCCAGATGGTTGGTCGGCTCGTCGAGGATCAGGACGTCTGGCCTGTGGACCAAGACCTTGGCCAGATCGGCCTTGCGGCGCTGTCCGCCGGATAGCAGGGGCAGGGATTGATGAAAGTCGGTAAGGCCGAGCTGGGTGAGGATGGCCTTGTAGCGGTGTTCTTCGGCTTCCGGTGGAGGCGGTGATTGATCGGGCAGGATGTAGTCCAAAACGCTGCCGGCTGCGGTCTCCCAAGGTTCCTGGGGCACGTAGCCGAGTGTGAGGCCGCTTCGGGTGGTTATGATTCCGGTGCTGGGTTCGAGACTGCCGCTGAGGACTTTCAGCAAAGTGGTCTTGCCGCAGCCGTTGACGCCCACTACGCCGATCTTGTCGCCGACGTGGATACCCAGATCCAGAGCGCTGAAAATGACTTTGGCGCCGATCTGTTGGGAGATGCTTTCGAGGGTGATCAGGACTTCGGTGGGCATGGCCTGGCTTGAGTGTCAAAATGGCGTCCCTGAGGCGATTCGAACGCCTGACCTTCACCTTCGGAGGGTGCCACTCTATCCAGCTGAGCTACAGGGACGCTGATATCCAGGATTTCCGGGGCGGGTATTCTGTCAATGTGTTTGGCCGGGGGATACGCCTGGAGGATGCTATTCATCCTGAGAGAGCAATGCCTGCAACTCGCTCTTGCCGCACAGCAGCGCCGCGGCCTGCGGACTCTTGACCTTGATGCAGCCGGCCAGTTCTTGCGACAATTGGCGGATCTCCCACTGGGCGTGTTCGTCCGAGCGCAGGCGCACAAAGTGGTACAATTCACGCAGGTTCATTTTGGCCAGGACCTTGACCTGGCTGGCATTGATGCGCACATAGGGCGATAGATCGCAAGCGACCTTGCGCAAGCCCTGCGCGAGGTTTTCCAGCCTGTCCACCAGAGCGTCCCAGGCATTATCGCGACCGAGCGTGAGGATGGCTTCGGGCATGATATGATGGACTGAAGAAGGGTTTGGCTGCCTGATAATGGTCGCCATGCGATGGCGCTTGAACTGCGCCCAGCAACTCTCGGACATGCGCAGCTCGAAGCTGAAATCCGCCAGTTCGAAAGCGCGGTGGACCTTGTGCCAGGACTGCATGCCTGAAAAGACCTGAGTCCAGAGCGCCTGCCGGTCTTTAGGGGCCATGGCTTTGACCTTTTGCCTGCAGTTATCAAAATCGCTTGCGCTCTGCACATAGAGCAGCGCGGCCAGAATCGTCGTATCGGGATCCTGGCTCATGTCTACTAAGCGAACTGCTTCTCCGGGATCCGGGTCGTCCTCATCGACGGGCAGTTTTGGGGCCGCAAAACCGCCTGCATAGGTCTCTTTGTCCGTATAGCGGACCAGAGAGGGGCACAGCGCCTTTACGGGCTCGAGTAGCTTGGCGTGCAGATCCTGCGCCTCATTAAGATGATTGGCGGCCAGTCGCCGCAGCAGGTTTTCCAGGCTGCGGGCGTTGATCGTCATACCCAGTTGGGTCTTTACCGCCAGCGGCAGGATGTAGCGGGCGTCCTCCTTGGCCATGCATTCGCGCTGGATGCGGTTCTGCTGCGGGTATTGCTGCTGATACAGCTCAGCCAGAGCCTGATAACTGGCGTGATATTCCTTGAACAGGTCCGCCACCGTGGAGAGATATTCCGACTTAAGGTTCTTGAGGGATGAGGCGTCCAATTCCGGCGGGCAGTAGAAATCCGGATCGAAGGTCACATATCGCTGCGATTTTTCGGTGAACGAGGCCAGGCGTACGGTTTCCAGGGTTTCCGTGAGGAGCCGGGAAACGCCGATGATATCGAAATTGAAGACCGCGTGTTCAGCCACGGAGGCATGACCGAGTTCGAAGATGATCCGGGTGTTGGAGCGGCGGGCTTTTTCCAGTTCCAGCAAGGCTTCCTGACGTAGCTCGTTGACGGATTTGGGGCTGCGGCTGATGCGGGCGTAGGCGGCAGCCAGCACTTCCGGCGTGGCATTGTCACCGGCAATCCCGGCAATCAGGGAACTGTCGATGTTGTAGCCGGCGAGGCCGACCTGTAGGCCGGAATTGTCTCTAGAGCAGTGCTTTGACATTGCTGGCACCGATGCGGTTGGCGCCCGCGTCGATCATGGCCAGAGCCTGCTCGCGGGTCTTGATGCCGCCGGAGGCCTTCACACCTAGTTTGGGGCCGACCGTCTCGCGCAGCAGGCGCACATTCTCAAGCGTAGCGCCGGCAGTAC
Organism: uncultured Candidatus Cloacimonadota bacterium; assembly: GCA_964463825.1. Classification (GTDB taxonomy): domain Bacteria; phylum Cloacimonadota; class Cloacimonadia; order Cloacimonadales; family Cloacimonadaceae; genus Syntrophosphaera. The sequence goes on from CAYXEF010000027.1 coordinate 11,683, forward strand.
CGAATCCGGTTGATGTCTTGACGAATTCCGCTCCGGCCTTTTTAGCGTAGAGAGCGCAGGCAATGATCTCTTCCTCACTGAGGAAACAAGTCTCCAGGATGACCTTGAGCAGGATATTGTTGCTGCGGGCCAGCTCGGCGATGTTCCTGATCAGTTCGTAGGAATGCAGGATGTGACCGCTCTTGACCGCGGCCAGGTTTTGCACCATATCCAGCTCTTCGATGCCGGTGTTGATCACAGCCAGGGCCTCCGCCGCCACGGCATAAGTGTAGCCCGCGCCCAGGGGAAAATTGATCACAGTGCAGGATTTGACTGAGGCTGAAAGGCGCAGTTGCAGGGGATGGGAAAAGTGGGAATTGACGCAGACGGAGGCGCATCTGTAATCATTGGCAAGGTCGCAGAGGGCGTGAACTTCGTTTTGGGAGGCATCCGCGCGCAGCAATGTGGCGTCGATGATGGAAGCGATGCCCGCGGCCGGATCGTAGATCTGGTCGGGCTTTTCAGCCCGACAGACGGCGCATCCAAGGCAGATCTGGTGCGCTCCTCCGCATTTGCAGGGCTGGTTGTCGCCAAACAAGCGTCTGGCGATAGATTCGATCTGGTTCATGCAGAACCTCCCTGTTTGTGTTGTTTATGGCTTGCCGCCAACTGCCCACAAGCGCCCTGGATGTCACGGCCCCGGCTCTGGCGCAGCATGATCGCCTGAGGCAGGCTGCGGGCCTGCTCCAGAAATGCCTCTGTCTCCTCCTGGGTGGGAGCGCGGTAGGGCAGATCCGGTACTTCGTTGTAGGGTATGAAATTGATCTTGCAGGAGAGATCCCCGCTGAACTTGCGCAAGGCCGCGAGGGCGGTTGCATCCATGTTCACTTCAGGGATCAGGATGTACTCCAGCGTGATACGGAAGGGGCTCTTACGCTGATAGTAGAGGAGCGCTTGTTTCAGCACCGGGAGGGGATACTTGCGGTTGACGGGCATCAGTTCGCTGCGGGTGGCGTCGATGGCTGAATTAAGTGAGACTGCCAGTTTAATCTTGGCTCCGGAATCCGCCAGGCGGTGGATCCCGGGCACGATACCGCAGGTGGAGACTGTGGTTCGCCTCGGACTGAAGGCGAGCGTCCGCTCATGCTGGATCAGGCGCACCGCCTCGAGAACGCTTTCCAGGTTGTCCAGCGGTTCGCCCATTCCCATGAATACCAGGTTGGTAGGCGCGCGACCGGACTCCCGCCCCGCCAGCAGAATCTGTTGGACGATCTCGTGGGGAGCCAGGTTGCGCTTCAGCTTCAGGGAACCGGTGGCGCAAAAGGCGCAAGCTCTAGCGCAACCTACTTGCGAGGACAGACACAGGGTCAGTTTTTTACCCTCCGGGATCAGCACCGTCTCGATCTGCGCGGCATCGGCCAGTTCCAGTCTTAGTTTGACGCTGCCGTCAGAGGATTGCAACCTCTGATTGACGCAGGGCAGGCTGAGATCGAAGCTAGTTTTGATGAAGTCCTTAAACTCCCGGGGCAGATCAGTCATGAGTTCCGGATCGCAGACAAAGCGGCCGTACACCCAGTTGAGCAGTTGCCGCCCACGATAGGCCGGGAAGTATCCCCCAATGAAAAGTTGCAACTGATCGGGGTCGACCCCGTAAAGGCTGTTCAGCATGTCTCGATATCTGGTTTGGAAAGGACTTCCAGCTGGTTGAAGGCTTCCAGATCCATCTCGGTGATGAGTTGATCCTCATCGGAGAGGTGGATGCGCCGGTTAAGGACATCCGTTTTGAAGACATAGAGCCGTTTGCCCTTCAGGCTGACGCAGGTTCCTGGCAGCGGAAAGTCACGTCCTTCCTCCACATAGAAATCTTCCTCGTAGTTAAGACAGCAAAGCAGGCGACCGCAGGGACCGGAGATCTTGGCCAGGTTGCCGGCGAGATTCTGGTCCTTGGCCATCTTGATGGTCACCTGGTTGAAACGTTTGAGCCAATTGCCGCAGCAATATTGCTTGCCGCACATACCGAAGCCGCCCAGGCGCCGGGCTTCGTCCCTGCCTGTGGTCTGGTGCAGTTCGATGCGGGTGCGGAAGACTGTGGCCAGCTCCCGAACAAAGATCCGGAAGTCGATCCTGCCCTCTGCAGTGAAGAAGAAGGTAAGTTTGTTTCCATCGAACTGGAACACCGTTTCGATGAGTTTCATCTGAAAAGGGTAACGAACCAGAATGTCGTTGAAGGTGCGCGCAGCCTGCTCTTCATCCGCAGGCAGAGTGCGCATTTTTTCAATATCTTCTTCGGTGGCCAGGCGTTTGATGCGGCACACCCTGCCTCCGGGTAAAGTCTGGGGCACGACATCGGCGGTGTTGACGCTCAGGTGGACGACCTGCGCGATGTCCTCACCCCGCTCCACATCGACGATGATCAGGTCTTCCGGTTGGATGGGCAGATTATGCGTGTTTTGGTAGTAGCCCAGACGGCCGGTACGAAACTCGACTTCTATGTAATCATGCATTAATACTCCATTGATGGTCACGACAGGTATTGTCCACGGATCAATGAGCGCCGCGGGTAGCTTTCCAGATCGCGCTCAGCAATTCCTTTTCCGCATCCGAGAACGGCACTTCGCGCCTGTTCTTGACTGTTTTGGCAGTGAGACAAAAAGCTGGAAACTTGTAAGGTACTAAGCTGGAGGCCATACCCCAGGAAAAATCGGGAATGAAGTCCGAGATCAGATCCGAGCCCCAGAGGTTGGAGCCCAGTCCGATCACGCAGCCGGTGTTGATGGTCGTGTTGATGCCCAGTTTGACATGATCGGCGATCAAAGCGCCCAGAAAGATGCTCCCGGAATCCACTTTTACCCGCTCGGGATAGGAATAGAAACTGACGTTGCTGTAAGTGTTCTTAAGGTCGCTGTTGTTGGCATCGGCGCCGATATTGACCCACTCCCCCACATAACTGTGCCCGAGAAAACCGTCATGCTGCTTGTTGGAATAAGCTTGGAAAATACTGCCTTCGACCTCACCTCCCACTTTGCAGACCGGGCCGATGGCAGTGGGGCCGTAGATCTTGGCTCCGACCTTGACCAGCGAACCCTTGCCAAGATAGACCGGACCCGTAATCACGGCATTGGGCAGGATCCTGACCCCGGCATCCAGCACTATGGGGCCGGTTGATGCGTCCAGCACCACACCCGGTTTTAGTTCGACACCCTCGCCTATCCAGATCTGATATGGATGCAAGACTGTCACACCGGGTTCGGTGTCAAAGCTGTTGTCTTTATCGTAGAAATAGCGCTCAAAGTCGTAACGGAGCAGGCGATCGTTGTCGTGGATCAGATCGCTGAGCTTATCATACAGCCTGAACCCGCTGGCCAGGAGTTCATATCCTGCCTGCTTAAGCTGTGCCAGATCAGGCAGCGCAGACATCGATCCGGACACGACGACAGCCTGCACCGTCTCCTCATGACAGAGACACTGGCCTGGTTTGAGTCTGTTGAGTTCCATCCAGAGCTCGTCCGAAGGCATCAAACGGGAATTGACCAGCAGTTCGCCCGAAACCGCGGGAGCGTTGATCGCCCAGTCCGGATGGCGTTCGCGGTACCAGGGCGCGAGGCGTTCAGCGATCCACACGGCGTCGTTATCCGCTGTCAGAGCCTGCTGCAGCCGTTGGCGGAGTTTGAGGATGCCACAGCGGAGATCGCCCACGCTGCGATTTAAGGTCAGCGGATAAAAAGCGCTGGTCTGCGCGTCGTCAAACACGATCATGGACGTTTCCTCCTGCGATCAGGCACTGAAACCGGCTCAATCCTGCTCAAATTTATCCTGGAATCCGTAGCCGGTGGGATAGAAGTTGTAGCGCAGGGAATCGGACACAGCCGGTGGTTCGGTGCCTTCGATAAACACTTCTGATAAGCCTCCGGCGCCCACTGCGAAACCAGTGCGGGGATTGATGTCCACCCTGACCACTTTGTCCGGCATTTTAAAGCTGTAGCGTGCATCGCCGGCACCGGGAGTGCGGCCGTTGTTGTCCAGGCGGATCGCCTTGGTCATGATCGGTCCCCAGATATTGGCCGCGTTGGCGGTTCCGGTCTTGATGCGGCTGTTGTCGAATCCGGTCCAGATACCAAGTGTGAAAGCCCGGTTGAAGCCGATAAACCAGGAATCGTTGTAGTTTTCGCTGGTACCGGTCTTGCCCGCACTTTCCCAGTAATAGCCGTTGCGGCTGGCGGCGCCGGTGCCGGAGGCGGTAACGGATTGCATCATGCTGGTCATGATGTAGGCCACTTCAGGCGAGCAGACCTTGCGCCGCGAGATCACGGCGCGTTCCAGGACGTTGCCGCGCGCGTCCTCGACTTTGGTGATGAAGATGGGCGTGGTGCGGGTCCCGTTGTTGCCGAAAGTGGTGTAACCCGAGATCAGGTTGATCGGCACGACCTCATGCGATCCCAGAGCGGCTGTCAGATCCTCCGCCCTGCGGTTGAGCCCGAAGCGCTTGAAACCGTCGTTGACCGCGTTCAGGCCGATATCGTAGGCGCATTTTACAGCCCACACGTTGTAGGACCACTGCACCGCCACCCGCATCCGGGTGAGGCCGTTGTAGCCGCGGTTGTAGTTGTGGGGAGTCCAATCGCCCAGCGTGATCGGGGCATCATTGATGACAGTGGCTGGAGTGTAGCCCTTCTCCACGGCGATGGTGTAGTAGACCGGCTTGATTGACGATCCCGGCTGGCGCCTGGCCTGGGTCATGCGGTTGTATTTACTATGCTCGAAACTGCGGCCGCCCAACAGGGCGCGCACATAGCCGGTCTTATTCTCCATCAGGACCAACCCGCCCTGAATGTAGCGGGTGTTGATGTCCTGGGCGTCCTTGGGGACCTGCGCGAAGCGATTGGGATAACCCCCGTTGTTTTCGATGCGGGTCAGGTAACCGTTGAGCGTGGAATCGGCGTAGGCCGTAAGATCCGTATCCAGCGTGGTATAGATCTTGAGGCCGCCCTCAAACAGCTTCTCAGTGCCGTATTTATTCTCCAGATAAATGCGGATATGCTCGATAAAGTAATCCGAGGGAAAGCGGCTGTAACTCAGCCCCCGCTTGGGATTGACCGGACTGGAGAGCGCATCCAGGTATTGCTCTTCGCTGATCTTTCTTTCATCGTACATGCGTTGCAGGACATAATCCCGGCGTTCTTTGGCCCGTTCCGGATGTTTGATCGGGTCGTAATAATTGGGCCGCTGGATCATGCCCACGATCATCGCCGATTCCGCCAGGTTCAGGTCCCGCGCGTGCTTGCTGAAATAATACAGGGAAGCGGTTTCCACTCCGTGGTTTTGCTCGCCCCAGAAGATCTTGTTAAAGTAGATCTCCAGGATCTCGTCTTTGGTGAAGGAAGCCTCGATGCGCAAGGCCAGCACGATCTCCCGCATTTTGCGCGACACCTTTTTATCCAGGGTCAGAAACATATTGCGCGCCATTTGCTGGGTTATAGTGCTCGCGCCCTGGGAAAAGTCCATGGATTTAATATCGATCAGGATCGCCCGGATATTGCTCATCAAATCCACTCCGAAATGCTTGTAAAACCTTTTGTCCTCCGTCACCAGCAAAGCGTCGATAAGGTGCGGAGGCAATTCCCTCAGCGACACCAGCTTGCGTTTTTCAAAGGCAAAGAGATAGATTATCCGTCCGGTGCGGTCGTACACCTCGCTGCCGGTGCGCAGAGTGTAATTGCGCAGCTCGCTGGTCGGCGGCAGGTCGTCCTGATAGAACCAGAACATGCCGATGAATATCCCCAGCAGCACGCAGCAGGCGATGCCGATCCACTTCAACAGCCTGCGCCGGTCGTCTTTATCGCTGATCTTCATCTGATGTTGTTCCCAAATTCTCAAATTTCGCTCTGGCCGCCAGATAAATCCCTGCGGTGAGCATTCCGCTGAGCAACGCTAAAACAAGCAGGATTGGTGTCAATACAAAAACGTCCGCGCCAGGCAGGACAATGGTTTTAACCAGTACCAGCTGCGCCAGGTTGTGCGCCACAGCGCCCGCGATGCTGATACCGAAGGGGCTGAAGCCAAGTCGCAGCCGGCAGGCCAGCCACATCACCAGGATCGCGGCCAACCCTCCGCCCAGCGACAACAACGTGGACGGAGACAGCAAGGTAAAGGTCATCAGCCCTCCCACCAAGGATTTGCTGATATTCACCGCGATCGCCGGCAAAGTCTTGCCCTGCAGAATGAGATACATCACAATGATGTTGGACAGCCCCAGACGGATGAAAGGCAATGGCAGCAGCCGCATGATCAGGCTTTCAAAGATATGCACGCTGCAGGCGGTGGCGGTCAGGAACGCCAGCCAGAGCATAGGCCGGGTGCGCAAACCCGAGGCGTTCAGCTGTCTCATCTAGGGGTTTGGTACCTCTTTGGTTGTGTGGGCCACATTCTGCCCCGGCGCTTGTTTGATCTGCTTCTTTCGGAGTTCCCCCATACTACCCGACCGTTTGTAGGGATATCTTGGAGAGGTATACAGGGGGCGAACGAGCCAGGCTTCGGCAAGAGGCGACAAAAAACCAGGCCAGGTTGTGTAAACGATCACAGATAGCAAAGCTCAGGCAAGCCGGACAGCTCAACTGAGCACATCGAGAAACTGCCTCAGCAGGGGGTGATCCGTATCGTACAACTGCCTCAGGGGTCCGAAGAAAAGCGCCTGGCCGTCTTCGATAAAGAGCACCCGGTCGCCGATATCGGACAGGTTGCGGATGTCGTGGGTGATCGTGATGGTCGTGGCCTTGGCGGTTTTGATGATGCGGGTGATGTAGTAAAGAACCTCTGAGGCGGTGATGGGATCGAGTCCGGAAACCGGTTCGTCGAAGATAATGTAGCGCGGATCGTAGACCAGCGCCCGCGCAATCCCGACACGTTTGCGCATGCCTCCGCTCAGTTCCGATGGATACTTATCCAGCGTCTCTTCCAAGCCAACAACGGCGAGGCAGTTGCGCACCTTGGCCAGGACATCCTGATACTCCAATCCACCCCGCTCATACAAAGGCAGGGCGACATTCTGAAAGACAGTGAAGGAATCCAGCAGGGCGGCGTTCTGAAAGACCATGGCAATATTATGCTGCGACATCTGGTCCATCAGTTTGTGCGGGGCATAGACATCGCGTCCGTCCACCAGCACACGGCCTGCATCGGGCCGGAAAAAGCCCATCAGGGTCTTGATCAGCACAGTTTTTCCCGAACCGCTGCGACCGAGAATGATCAGGTTGTGGCCTTCGTCAAGGGTAAAATCTATGTCGCGCAGGATCGCGCGGCCGTCAATGCTGAGCGAGAGTTTGCTTACCTGGATCATGCTTGCGCCGGAGTGCGAAATAGCCGAGGCCCAAACCCACGGCGTTGGCGGCGAAATCCCAGACGTTAACGGTCCGGTTGGGGATCAGGGTCTGATGCCATTCGTCCAAAGCAGCGCTGGCCATCAGGGCCATATACAGCAGCAGCGCGGTGCGTCGGGAAGCTTTGAGGACCACCAGGCAGCGGTTGACCAACAGCGCCAGCACCAGATACTGCACTACATGGATGAGCTTGTCCCAACCGAGAATGTGGATCTTGCCCATACGCGGCATCGGTAGGGAGGAAAACAGCCAAATGGCGGCGAACCACAAGCCAGCTGCCACGAACGGCACGCATTTCCGTTTTGCCAGCATCAGCGCGGCCCGTCACAGTGAGGCGCGCCGGTCCCAGGGACCATGCCCGGATCATATCTCATCCGGCATCCTGCGCACCTGTACCATTTTGATGCTTTTGCCATCGCTATCCAGAATCCGGAATTCCAGGCTGCCGTCCAGAATATAGCTTTCTCCTGAAGCCGGGACATGGTTGAACTCGGAAAGCAGAAACTCGGCGATGTTGTCATATTCCTCCGGATCAAGCTCGGTGCCGAATTCCTGATTGAACTGGCGGATGCTGTAAATCCCCTGGACCGCGCAGGTGTCGGGATCGATCCGGGTGAGCTCAGGCTGTTCCTCGTGGTCATATTCGTCGCGGATCTCTCCCACGATCTCTTCCAGGATGTCTTCCAGCGAAATGATGCCGGAGGTGCCGCCATATTCGTCCACCACAACGGCCATTTGCAGCTTCTTGGTCTTGAATTGGTTGAGCAGGGTCTGTACCTTCATGTTTTCGGTCACAAACCAGACCGGGCGCATCAGCTCGGACAGGCGGCGCCTTTCAGGATAAAGCAGCAGATCCTTGACATAGATGATGCCGACGATGTTGTCAATGGTCTCGCGGAAAACGGGCAGCCGGGAATAACCGCAGGAGACGATCAGGTCGCGCAGTTCTTCCACACTCTGGCTCTCTTCGATGGCGCAGACCTTGACGCGGGGCACGTAGATTTCCGTGATCTTGGCATCCTTGAACCTGAACAAGCCTGCCAACATCTTCTTTTCGTGCTCATCCAGGCTGTGGTGCGAACTCTCGGACTGGATCAGATTGTGCAATTCCTCGGCGGTTAACCTGGCGGCCAGATGTTTGTCCGAGTATTGGCGCCGCGAGATCAGCCGGGTCAGTCTCTCGAGCAGCCAAACCAGAGGAAACAAGAGTAAACTGCACAACCGTAGAGGCAAGCTGGATAGCTGTGAGATCTTGTCGGCCATCGCCAGAGCGATCAGCTTGGGCGTGATTTCACCAAAGACCACCAGGATCAGGGTCGTGACGACTACCTGCACAGTGAGCGCTGAAGAGGCTTGCCAGCCATGCGTTTCCGCGATCCGGAGCGCTACCAGCGCGGCCAGCGACGAGATCGCCATGTTGACGAAAGTGTTGCCCAGCAGGATGGTGATCAGCAGGCGCCGGGGCTGTAAAAGCAAACGCAGGATGCGTTTGGAACTTCTGTTGCCGCTGTTTTCCAATTTCTTGAGATAGATCCTGGGCAGCGAGAAAAAGGCGGTCTCCGAGCCGGAAAAGAAGGCGGAAAGCAGGAACAATACGATTAATAAATACGCTGGGTTGTCATCCACGGCGGTGTCTACCATCCATTAGCTGTCTGTAATATCTCTCTTTAAATTCCATAACTTCGCGGTCCCCGGCCCGGATGTGATCATAGCCGCAAGCATGCAGCAATCCATGTATGAACACTCGCAGCAGCTCATCCTCCCGGGACTTGTTACCCTTTTGTCTGTCCAGTTGATTTATGTCAATGATAATATCGGCGCTGGGCGGCAAAACACCGGCCAGTACGGAATCCGGAGACTGGTCCAGATCGGTGAAGCTGAGCACGTCGGTGATCCCAGCGTCACCCCGGTAGCGGCGATTGTAGTCTTGCATGGCGTCATCGTCGCAGATCAGCAGGCCAAGATCAAGGTCTTGCTCGGGAAGTTCCGCATCGAGCAACAGATGGGCACAGTTGTGAAGAAGAGTTTCGGGGATTTCTTCCTGCGTTGAGTTGATGATCGAGAATTCCATAGGGATCTGGGATTCCGGCTGACCGCCTGGCGGCTGCTTCAATCCGGCCGTTTCTCTTCCGGGTAATCCAACCGCTTGCGGTAGATCCCTGCCAATATCGGTAGCATGACTTCACGGATCAGGCTGAGATCCGCTAGTGTGATCGGCGCTTCGTCAAACTGGCCGTCCCGGATCAGGCGTTGCACGGATTCATCAACGATCTGGCAGATCTCATCCTCGCTGGCGTTGATCTTGGATTTGGTGGTGGATTCGATCACGTCGGCCAGCATCACCACCGCCGCTTCGCGGGTCTGGGGCAGCGGTCCCATGTAGCGGAAGGCTGTGGCATCGGTCACTTCTCCGCTGCGTTCTGCCGCCTCCAGGAAATAGCGGATGAACGATTTGCCGTGGTGTTGGTCGATAATGTCGACCACTGCTTCAGGCAGGCGGTGTTTTCTGGCCAGGGCGACGCCTTCGCGCACATGGTTGCGGATCAGGTCGGCGCTCTCGGCCGGGCTGTAGTGGACGTGCAGCTCAGATGATTCCTCGTTGTTCTCGGTAAACAGCTCGGGCGAGATCAGTTTGCCGACATCGTGGTAATAGCTGCCCACCCTGGCCAGCAGAGGATCCGCGCCGATCGCCTCCGCGGCCCGTTCGGCCAGGTTGCCGACGATCAGACTGTGGTGGTAGGTGCCTTGGGCGTTGGTCGCCAGTTTTTTCAGCAGGGGGTGGTTGAAGTCCAATAGTTCCAACAGCCTTTGCCGGGTGGCGCGGTTCCATTTTCGCTCCAGATGGCTCACGATCAGCATGCATCCAACAACGGAGATCGCCGATGCGACAAGTGTGTAGCCCGCATTTTGCAGCAGCCCCGTGATCTTCTCGCCCAGGTTGTCGCCCTTGAAGAGATGGAGGCTGAGCACGGCCAAAACCAGCAGCTGCGCCAAAAACAGATTGAGCCAGATCTTGAAATAACTATGCCCGGCCTTAAGCTTCTGCATGGCCACCAAGGCCAGAAGCAAAGACAACAGCAACTGCACCACAGTGCCGATCTCCCAATTGACAAAAGGCGCCAGTAGCAACACCCCGCAGACCGTCGTGAAGATCGCAGGCTCCAAGCCGGTCAAAAGGCTCACAGAGAGGACCAGCATGGCCACCGGCAGCATGCTGTTGTCCAGATTCAGGATGCGGTTGTTCAGCACAGCCAGGCCGATCAGGGCCAACAGGCTCAGGTTCAGAACCAGCAAGTTCGGTTTGCCCTTCTCCGTCAGGCGTCCCGGCAATTGCAGATAGAGGTTGAAAAGCAGGACCAGGGCGAAGAAATACAACAGCAGACCCATGGCGCTCAACCACTGGTCGAGGGCGGGACGATTCACACCTCGGTTTTGGTATTCCCGGGTCAGAGAATCCAGCTTGTTGATCTGATCTTCGCTGAGGCGCTGATTGCGGCTGACGATGATCTCATTCTGCAGCACCGTTCCGGCCACCGGATTAAGACTGGTGCGGATGTCCCGCTGCAGTTCCCTGTACAGGTTTTCGTTGACCAAGAGATTGGGCCGGATGAGTTGATTGAGGTTGTCACGCACCAGGCTGGCCAGGATGCCGTTGTATCTGGTGGTCAGAACCCGCTTGGCCTGTTCCAGCTGGTAATACCGGGTGAGGGAGTTGCGTTGCAGCCCGCTGTCCGTCACGACGGAAACGCTGTCGGCGTTGATGTTGGAGTAGATGCCCACGCGGTAGATGTCCGTGAGTCCGTCACGTATGGCATTGTAAGCTGCGTTGACCTTTTCCGGATCGGCGCTCAGAGGCCTGTGGGCATCGCTGAGCTGGAATCCCAGACGCTGAGCGCCCAACTTGACACTTTCCCAGTTGTCGCTTTGCGAGCCTTCAAAAAGCAGGTCAAACAGCCGGTTGAGGTTGTTGAATACCTCAAACTCCACATTGGGATCCAGCGCATAGGGCTTGCCCGTGGCCAGCAATTTCTGTTCAAACTCCCGCTGCAACTGCTCGGTGGACTTCAGCACCGGAAAATCGAAGGGCGCCACGAGGTCGAAATCGGCGATCTGACCGGCGCTGACCTGATACAGCGGATATTGGCCGCCGGTCGCGTCGCCCAGTTGGTGGAGGCCGACGGCGCACAATGCCATCAAAATGGAGATCAGTAAATACTTAGAGCGCATGGGAGTAGTTTTTAGCAGCGGCGCTTCCTGTCAAGCGGGATTGCGCATGCTCCAGTCAGGGCATCGGAAACCCTGCCATATCGATACCTAGGGCTCCGGGTGTCCGGGACCCGGTTCTGCCCGTTCCAGCGCGTTATAGAGCTCCCGGACGTCCCTGAGCTTGATGACCTTGGCTTTTTGCCGCAGTTTGGCATGAGCGGAAACGAAGATGTGCTGGTAGCCGAGTTTTTGTGCCGCGCTGACCCGGGAGTCGGTCTGAGCCACCGGCCGGATCTCGCCGTTGAGGCCAACTTCACCGATGAATACGGACGAATCGGGCAATGGCCTGTCCTTGAGGCTGGAAATGATCGCCGCCAGAATGGCCAGATCGAGGCCGGGATCGAGGCTCTTGATGCCGCCGGCCAGATTGATGAAGACATCGCTGGAGCGCAGATACAACGCCAGGTTCTTTTCCAGGATCGCCAGCAGCAGAGCCAGTTTTTTCTGCTCCAGGCCCATCACCACACGTTGCGGTGTGCCGTAATTGGAGCTGGTGGCCAGCGCCTGGACCTCCACGATGAAGGACCGCGTACCCTCCATCACGCAGCCGATCGAACTGCCAATGCTGCGTCCGGCCTCGCTGAGGAAGATGTGGTTGGGATCGGAAACCTGCTCCAGGCCAAGGTTGGTCATTTCAAAGATACCGATCTCGTTGGTGGAGCCAAAGCGGTTTTTCACGGCGCGCATGATTTTGTACTGGCCGCGCAGCTCGCCTTCGAAATACAGCACCGTATCCACCATATGCTCGATGATCTTGGGTCCGGCCACGAAGCCCTCTTTGGTCACGTGGCCGACCAGAAACACCGGCACGCTGAGGGTTTTGGCGCAGCGCAGCAGCCGGTTGCAAGTCTCCCTCAACTGGCTGATGCTGCCTGGCAGCGAATCCAGGCTGGGCAGGCTGACGGACTGGATCGAATCCACGATCAGGATGTCCGGCGGTTCGTCTTCCACCGCCGCCAAAGCCAACTCCACGTCGTTGGTGCAGAGCAGCCAGATGTTTTCGCTGGTCACATTCAGCCGCACAGCACGCATGTGCAATTGTTCCTGGCTTTCCTCGCCCGAGACGTACAGCACTTTTTTCTCTTTCACGCCCATCCACTGGGACAATTGCAGCATCAGTGTGGACTTGCCGATTCCGGGCTCGCCGCCGATCAGCACCACCATGCCGTTCACGATGCCGCCGCCGATGACCAGGTCGAATTCCCGCACCCCGGTCGGCAGGCGACTGACTTCCCGGTGTTGGACATCCTGAATACGGACGGGCTTGGGCGCGTTTTTATCCTCACTGCCGCCGCGGGAGACTTTTCCCGTCAGGCGGGTGCTTTCCTTCAGCGTTCCCCAGCTTCCGCAGGATGGGCATTTTCCGGTCCATTTGGCGGTCTCGAAACCACAATCGGTGCAAAAAAACAACGTTGGCATACACACTCCTTGCAAATCGCATTATTTGCGGCGGCGCCGATATGGCAAGTTTTTTTTTAATCCGCCTGACAGCTGTGATAGTAAAACGTTTACGAGGGCTTGACCTGAGCAATCGTAAAAATTTCCCTTGCTTTATGCAAATCGAACATTATTATTGAATTCAGAGGTTCGCTAAGGATGAGACCTAACATCGTCGTTTTTGGAACACCAACTTGTTCCTGGTGTAAGAAAGTAAAAGATTACCTGCATACAAAAGGTTTTGCTTTCAAATACATCGACGTCTCCCGTGACGATAAGGCCATGCGTGACATGGAACGTAAAACTGGCCAGCTGGGCGTTCCCCAGCTGTGGATAAACAACACGCCTGTGGTCGGTTTTGATCGGCAAAAGATCGACCGGCTGCTCAATATAACCTAGCAAAGGAGAACATCATGAAAGTAACCGCTGAACAATTGCACGGCCTGATCATCCGCCTTCAGGTGGTCTTCAGCGAGATCGACTATGCCCAAAAGGCATGTCTGCAGGCAGGTAAAATGGAATGCCAACTTCTCAATTACCTGTACAAGATCAAGGAACCGGTGAACATGAACGAACTGGCCAAGGTCCTCAGCGTTTCCCACAGCCGCGTCACACGCATCATGGACAACCTGGTGAGCAAAAAACTGGTTCTGCGCAAGCCCTCAGATAAAGACCGCCGCTGTTGGTTCGCCCAAATCACGGATAAGGGACGCAAACTGGCCGAAAACAGCCAGCAGACCGTGGTCGACCAACAAAAGAAGATCCTGGCCCAAATCAATGAAAAGCAGTCCGAGGAGATTCTCTCTGCCCTCAAAATCTACGTGGAGAAGTATGAAAATGTCCTGAAGGCAACCCTGGCGGACATTTGATGAGTACCAGGACCACTACGAGATGGACTGGGGGTATGTCATTTGATGCTGAAATAAACGGTCATCACCTGATCATGGACGCCGATCCCGAATGGGGAGGCAAGGATTTGGGTCCACGCCCAAAACCGTTGCTCCTGGCTGCCCTGAGCGGGTGTTCCGGGATGGATGTCGTGTCCATGTTGGAGAAGATGCGGGTGTCGAATTATGAGTTCTGGATGGAGGCCTCTGCCGATTCCACCACCGAACATCCCGTCACCTACCATACCATCCGTCTGGACTTTCTGTTCCGTGGCGAAGAACTGCCACCGGAAAAAATCATCAAAGCCGTAACCCTCTCGGTTGAGCGCTATTGCGGCGTGAACGCCATGCTCAAGCGCTCGGCCAATGTCGTAACCCGCATCCTAATAAACGATCAGGAGATAACCATCCCATGAAATATCTGTATCTGCTACTGCTGGTCTCATTGGTTTCCTTTGCCGGTTGCACGACCGGCAAGGACACCGGAGATGCCGAAGCCGCCGGTTCCGACTCTCTCGGACAGACCGCGGCCGCGGCCGAAACCGCCTCCGACTACGAATCCGGAGCCTGGATCACGGATTATGACCTGGCCCTGCAATACGCCCAGGAACTGGATCGCCCCGTGCTGATCAACTTCACCGGCTCCGACTGGTGCAGTTGGTGCATCAAACTCAAAAACGAGGTCTTCACGCAGGATGCCTGGCAAAAGTATGCGCAGGACAATCTGGTGTTGCTGACGGTGGATTTCCCCAACAAAAAGAAACTGCCCCCCGCCGAACAGGCCGCCAATCAGGCTTTGGCCGAGAAGTACGAGATCGAGGGCTTTCCCACCATCGTGTTGGTGGACGCTGCCGGCAAGGAATTGGCCAGGACCGGATACCAATATGGCGGTCCGGAGAAGTACGTCCAGCATGTCCAGGAACTCCTGAGCGACAAGTAAAGCTATGGCGTTGTCAGCCAGGTTTTTTCCCCTGGCTTGATCAACAATAACTTCAATTCAGCCGCAGCAATTCCTTTTGCTGCGGCTTTTTTGCATTTGGTCTGAAGTCTGTTTCCAGGCAAGGGAGCATTATGGAGCAGCAAAATCAACCCGATCCCCCGCTTTCGGCGCCCCGGCCGCAGGGCGTTAATCAAGTCTTAATCAAGCCTTAATCAAGTCTTAATTATTAACGCTTGATTAACGCTTGATTAAGACTTGATTAAGAAGTTGGGGTCAGGGAGCGGAAAAGCCGGAATCCGAAAACCGG